>CAJWJL010000174.1:0-4821 GCA_913042135.1 uncultured Chloroflexota bacterium
TGAAGGGTGTCGAGAATGCGAATTCTGCCTGACCGGTTGGCAACAACTTTGCGAGGTGGTCGATAAAAAAGAATATTACGGAGGTTCGATGCATGGTGGACATGGCGATTATATGATTGCTCATCAATCCACTTGTGTCCCTTTGCCCGACGAGCTTGCTTTTGAGATAGGTGCTTATCTGGCCTGTGGCGCCAGTACAGCCTTTCAAGCGTTAAAAAAACTCAACATTTCCGGAAGGGATGTATTAGCAGTATTCGGTCAAGGACCAGTCGGGCTTGCGGCCACGATGTTTGGGGCCGAAATGGGAGCCCGAATCATTGCCGTTGATATTTCACCAGAACGACTAAAAATGGCGGTCGCTTCCGGAGCCTGGGCAACAGTCGACGCATCAGATAACAATGCTGCTGAACAGATAAAAGACCTGACACACGGTGACGGGGCGGATGCAACATTAGAAGCCGCTGGGCTGGCTGCAACGCGTGTAGCAGCCCTCGAATCCACAAAAGTATTTGGACGGTCTTGCATGGTTGGAGAAGGCGGGGAAGTTACATTTCAACCTTCACCGCAAATCATACATCGTCACCTGACACTTCTCGGATCATGGACATTTTCAACGTTCGGACTAGCAGAAGCAGCTCGTTATACCGCTGAAAGAAATGTACCTCTCAGTTCAATCATTACTTCGCGTTCCACGATAGAGGAAGGAGCTGATGCATACAAAGCGTTTTCAGCGGGGGCACCTGGAAAGTTCGTAATCAACTGGGATTAGTTTAATTCTCTGATGAAGACTTCCGTTAAATTCATAAGGGCGTTTTGAATAACGGATGTATCTATTTCGACATTAAATTCATCCCCACCCCTTTTAGTGGAGGGTGCTAATGTCGTAGAATGAAAGACTGACTGAATTTTTTGCTCAGGCACGAGAAGTATAAACCCAGAAGGAATAGCCCCTTTGGTTCAAAAACAACAATCTTCAGATGTGAATGACATCTCCGCCGCGCTCGAAGGCGAAAATGAGTACACCCCGGCTTTGACACGCATGGAGGGTACGGAAGATGAGGCCAACCAGGTAACTGAAAGCGGCGCTACAGCCGTCACTCGTTCAGAACTGGATATGTGGGAAGCAGCCCGAGCATCAGATTCCACAACAAGCATTACCAACGCTCTCCAGCAGGAAATACAAGAATCAGAACTGACAGAGGACACCGTCCGGATGTACCTCAGAGAAATCGGACGCGTCGCACTCTTGACTGCAGCCGATGAAGTGGTTCTTGCACGTGCGGTTGAACTTGCCCAACGCCTTGAATCAATTGAAAAAGAAATGCAAGGTGATATAGAGGTTGGAGAGCCCGACCCCTTTACACTTATAACCGATATTCTTCTGAAACTTGCCCCAACATCTGATACGGCTTCCGCTATAGCTAATTACCTTGGACTTGAGACACCGGTCACCCTTGGAGCGGCTCTTGCCAACCCTGATTTACGAGCACTTCTTGACGGCAAGCGCGAAGACGAGGTAACCAACTACCTTTCCGATGCATTGGGTGTAGACCCTGATGAAGCGCACAAACTAGTCGTCGAATTGTCAGTTCTATCGCGATTATTGGCTTCTGATATGGTCGACATACTAGGTATCGATCCTAAATTAGAAAAACTTCCAGACGAAATAGGCAAGTCTAAATTCCTAGCAGCCCTCCAACCGTTAACACCTGTACTAAACGCCCATCTAATGCGTGTGCGAGAGGAAGGCGAAAAGGCCCGACGGCATTTGGGCGAGGCAAATTTGCGACTGGTAGTGAGTGTTGCGAAAAAACACCTGAACCGTGGACTCTCAATGCTAGACCTCATACAAGAGGGAAATATAGGGCTGATGCGTGCAATTGAAAAGTTCGATTTCCGCAAAGGCTTTAAATTCAGTACTTACGCCACATGGTGGATCCGGCAAGGAATCACCCGTGCGATTGCGGACCAAGCACGAACAATTCGTATCCCTGTTCATGTCGTAGAAACGTTAAACAAGATCATGAGAGCTCGTCGAGAACTCGGGCAACAGTTAAATCGTGAACCGACTGTTGAAGAGTTAGCAGAGCGCGTCGAACTTTCACTAGACCGAGTATCCGAAATTCTTCAGATGTCTCAGGAACCAGTTTCTTTAGAAACACCAATCGGTGAAGACGCCGAAAACGAACTTGGTGATCTGATTCAGGACAGCAATGCCCCTGCGCCTGCTGATGTCGCAGCCCAATCATCGATGCGCGAGCAAGTTGACCGAGTTTTAGGGCATCTCCAGGATCGTGAACGCCGCGTCTTGGAACTACGATTTGGCCTTTTCGATGGCCGACCTCGAACCTTAGAAGAAATAGGCGGGGAGTTAAACCTCACCCGTGAACGCATACGCCAGATAGAACGAAAGGCCCTCGGACGGCTTCGTGGCGATGCAAACGTTGCAGAACTACGAGAATTGCTGGCGTAATTCCTAACGCAACTACAAAAAAAGCCCCCGATTCCACACTAGGATCTGGGGCTTTTTTTATCAACACAATCTTTGCCAGACGGTCACAGTAATCTAAAGCCTCGAGCACCATTTAAAATAAACCGCCTCAGTAAGTAACCTTCACCAGCACATTTTCATAAATTATCCAAATAAATGCCTGAATCAAATAATTTTGCCACCAAAACTCTTCGTGGATCTGGTCTCCGAGCAACGCCTACACGCAGAGCGATCATAGACGTCCTTAGAACAACCAATAGCCACATGACAGCTTCGGAAATCATCCGGAGCCTAAATGCAAAAGCTAAAACATATGATCAGTCAACCGTCTATCGCGGGTTAAGTGATCTCGGTCGTGTGGGTCTCATTGCGGAATCACGAATGAGCCCGGGCGATACTGTCTACGAATGGATAAGCCAGTCAAATCATCATCATCTACAATGCACGAATTGCGGTCGAACTATGCTACTTGACACTCAATTAGTTCAAGAATTCATTTCCAAAGTCCACAGCCGTCATGGTTTTCACGTCAATGCTACCCATCTAATAGTTTCGGGTACCGAACACGCATGCCCTGCTGACAAAAAATAGTTTTTAAATCAAACTAAATTTCGTCACTCGCTGACCCTGACCTGGCTCGCCAATTTCGGCTACATAAATATTGCCCGCAGAGTCGTAACTTCCTCCATGTGCTGCCTGACATGCATCTGAGTTACCACGCCATCTAGTAATTAATTCTCCATCCAAATTCCATATGGAAATCCCGTTACCTCCGCCCTGCTCGACCACATAGGCAATTTCATCATCAAAGAAAATATCGCCTGGGCCCACCACATCATTCCACTCAGAAAGATAATTACCATCAACGTCAAATATCTGAATGCGATTATTCTCACGATCACAAATATAAACCTTATTGTTTTTGTCTACACCGACTTTATGCAAAATCGAAAATTGTCCCGGACCAGTACCGGCCTCTCCCCAGGAATGCTCAAGTTCACCGCTTGAGCTGAAACGATGAACCCGTCGGTTCCCGTAACCATCAGATACAAATAATCGTCCATCGTTCGCAATCGCAAGGCCAGTTGGATTATTAAATGGCAATCCATTTCCGCCAACTGTGGTCACTGTAATACTGGCATACCCGTGCACGCCCAATTCTAAGAGAACTTCACCATTTTCATTGTGCTTGGTAACCTGATGAGTCTGATGGTCAGCAAGCCATATGTGATCATCCTCATCAATAAAAACCCCGTGCGGCACTCGAAATTCACCCTTATCCAGTCCAAGATCACCCCATGAACCTATGAATTGACCGTCAGTTGTCCAACATGTAACCGGATGTTTTGATCGACTGAACAACCAGATTCGATCGTTCGAATCAACTCCAACATCTGCACACTGTCCTAGTTCCCAAAAAGCAGGTTTATTACGAAGCCAGTCTCGGTCTACTTCATATCGAAATTTGCCTTCACCAACAATAGTCATGTAATTGCCACCATTAATTTTGAAAATATCTGACGCACAAAATAACGCTGAGTCGCCACGCTAGCTCTCCTAACGTATCCTGTCAATGCATTTCAATAGCTCGGAGAAAAATGTGAAAGATAGAAAAAGTGCAGTATTAGCTGCAATTGATGACAGCTGGAGACAATTCAGGATCTCGCTAGACCGTCTCGTAAGCGAGGACATGTCTAAGCCAGGAGTATTAAGAGATCTTGCGGTCACTGACATAGTTGGTCATGTCACCACCTGGGAATGGGAATTGGTCAACGCTCTAGATAGGAATCGTATCGAACCAATAAGTGACATCGATGAGTTCAACAGGAACGCGACGCAAAACAAAAAAGGACGTACCCCCCGCCAAATATTAGAAGATATGGAGCAGATTCACAGATCGTTACGAGATCAACTAGCCAAAGCTCCTAATACATATTTCGAACCGAGTGAACCGTTCAGAGAATTTATTGATTCATGTACAGTTCTGCACTATCAAGAGCACGGATCTCAAATAAGAGTATGGGGCTCCGAACATTCACTTAGTGCATCCGATAGATAAGAGAAACTATCAATCAAATAAAACTATTCAGTAACTATGTAACGTTTATGCCATTCGCCACGCCATGAAGTTATTTTCGTTGGAGTAATTTTCACTAAATATCTGAGACGATTCGCAGTCTTAGCTGCATAACTCGGGCCATCAGGCCCCATGTATCGAATCGCCATTTCATCAGCAATTTCCTTCACAGGACTTACAAGCGGTACCGGACCCGCGACAACCTCCGCAATACCCTCTATAGTCACCCGCGCATGTTCCGGATTGATATCGT
>CAJWJL010000175.1:0-4779 GCA_913042135.1 uncultured Chloroflexota bacterium
TTGCTTGCCGAATTTTGTTGCATCAAGATCGCAATCTGCAATTACCAGTTCATCGTCCAGTGTCACGCACTGCGCCACAAGTTCACCGCTCGGTGCAATTATCGCGCTGCCACCCATCAGTTCGTGCCCGTCTTCATCGCCGGCTTTTGCAACTCCAACTACCCAGGTGCTGTTTTGGTAGGCCCCGGCCTGCATCGATAGTAGGTTATGAAATGCCCGGACGTGGGGTGCTTCATTGGACTGGGAATTTGTAGTCGGTGTGTTATAGCCCAGAATTACCATCTCGACTCCTTGTAGCCCCATTACTCGGTAAGTCTCGGGCCAACGGCGATCGTTACAGATACACATTCCGAATATACCGCCAAGAAAGTGCCAAACGGGGAAACCTAAATCACCGACTTCAAAGTAGCGCTTTTCAAGATGTTGGAAATCGCGATCTGGGTCAAATTCATCGTGACCGGGCAGGTGTATCTTCCGATACTTGGCAGCAATTTCACCTTCTTTGTTCACCAGTATTGCGCTGTTGTAGTGGTGAGCTTGATCGGATTCTGTACACAATTCCGCATAGCCCAAGTGAAAAGCCATGTTTGACTGTCTAGCCATATCGAACAATGGCTCGGTGTCAGGATTGGGCATTTCAGCTTCAAACCATTGGTCAATTTCAGTTTGATCAGTCATGTACCAACGGGGGAAGAAAGTTGTGAGGGCGAGCTCTGGAAATACCACCAGATCGCATCTCTTTCGTTTAGCGGAATTCATCAAATCCAGCATTCGCGTGACGACACTGGCTCTGTTTTCTGATTTTTCAATGGGCCCCAACTGCGCGGCGGCCACTGTTAATACTCTAGCCATTGGGCAATACTCCAGAGATATTGGTTGGAGAAACGTTACCAGAGACGTTATATCAGAGCCTCGACCGGTCTGCTAGAAGTCGGATAAATCTTCTTCGACCTGTTCCAGCGGTAACCTACTCTATAACTAGATCGCGATATAATTCTTGATGACAAGCTGGATTAGCATATTGATTAATACACTTCGATTTGTAAAGGAGAGTCGTTGTTCATGGAAGAATTGAATAACCCCGGACGAATAACCGTTATCAATCCGAATTCATCTGAAGCAGTCACTCAGAGTATAGATAAAGCTCTTGATCCGCTACGTTGGGCAGGGGGCCCTGTGATTGACTGTTTGACGCTCACCGAAGGACCACCGGGGATAGAGACGCAGTTTCATGTAGACGGGGTCATAGCGCCATTGTCTGAATTGATTCGGACCGAGGATGCCGAGACCGATGCATTTGTGATTGCGTGTTTTAGCGATCCTGGACTCCACTCTGCTAGAGAGATTACGTCAAGCTCCGTTTTTGGTATTGGCGAAAGTGCATATTCCATGGCTTTGAATCTTGGTGAGAGATTTGGAGTGATAGCAATTCTCCCAGAGTCAGTGATTCGACAACAACGATACATTCGGCAAATGGGATTATCGCAACGTTACGCGGCCAGTCTCGCGTTGAATACCGGTGTAGGTGGTCTTGAAAGTGATGCAGCAGGTGATCAGTTACTTGCAGCAGGGCGAGTGCTTATTGATACCCATGGGGCCGACGTGCTTATCCTAGGGTGTGCCGGTATGGCGCGTTTTCGACAGGGAATCGGGGCTGAGCTTAACGTTCCAGTTATCGATCCTTGCCAGGCGGCAACAATACAAGCGGTTGCTTCGGTCTGTCTCGCCGTGTCTTCTTAGTATTATTTTGTTAGGATTTATCTGATTGTTTCAGTCGAAACTGCTCGATAAATTCTTCACTTGGTGGGTAGTAGGTGCCGGGTGACACACCTTCGGACTGAACCTTGTCTAAGATATGAGCTTCCACTTCCTCGTATTCCTCGGCGAATGCGACAATTGTTTCAGCAGCCTGTTTGGGTACGACCACAACGCCGTCATCATCACCTACAAGGATGTCGCCCGGTCGAACCAGAACACCACCACATTGAATATCGACGTTCTCATCGTATTCGGTCATAACACCCTGCGCAGCGGTCGCGGTTCGTCCGGCTGCAAAAATTTTAAAACCGTAGGTCCGTACCGCATCTAAATCACGAATCGCACCATCTGTAACCATCCCTTCTGCCTTCCGCATCTTGAGGTGGATGGCTTTAACATCACCAATATTTGCTGCACCACGTTGTCCCATCGCATCACATACCAAAACATCTCCTGGCCCACACCGTCCCATGGCTCTGTATTCGGGGGCTTGTGGATTATTTTGTTCACGCCAGGCACTAAACAGATTATGAGTGTCTAACTCTCCCTTAACTCCACCACGGATTTCTGCAACCAGATCAACACGAGGTGGCAAATAACGCAATGTCCGTGCTCGCCCAACCAGTTTCTGACCGGCTGTGTAGTTTTGAACACCTTTCATGTAACACGGATGGTATCCGTTCCGGATTGTTCCCGTGTAGACAGTTGAGACGGGGACATGGCGAAATCGTTCGATGATTTCGTCTGCTACATCATGATTGGTCATGTGATTGACGCTTCAAAAAATAGCTCACAGGTTTCTTCGAATAATAAGAAGCTAGGAGAGTAGGTGACGTCGAAATATAGTTTTTCTTTCAACAGCGTCAAAATTTCGACGGTAGTTTGGAGGATCGCCTTGATGAACGCTAAGCAATACAAATGTTGGGGCTGTCTGGTCATGTAATAGATTCAACGCTGCTCCGTAGTCGGCTTCAGAAGTGACTGTCATTGTTTTTTCGATTCCCGAGCCGTTTGCGATCATCTCTAGATCTGCGTTATTTGCGGTGTGCGTGAGTTGATTGCCAGTTTCGCCATAGGTACCGTTATCTACGCAGAGAAGGGAAAGATTGTTCGGTTGAACAAATCCAACCGTCGAGAGACTGTTGCTATTCATCAAACATTCACCATCACCGAAAACAGCGAGCACTTTCCGGTCTGGTTGAGATAGGGCAAGGCCTAGTGCCATCGTCACCGCTGCACCCATTGCACCACCAAGTAGGAATGCGTTAGGCGATTCGTCGGTCAACTGTCCAATGTCTTTAGCGGTGCCAGATAGGCCGGCGATGATCAGAAATTCTGAAGAATCTCCGATTATCGATGGCACTGCCGTGCACCGATCGAGGGTGAACATATTGCTCTGTTTGGTTTTGAGTTCCGTAATTGCCATGGTGATTCTTACCGACAGAAGTTCACTTAGAACGTCTTGAATTAGAAAGGTTTAGCGCCGATTAGCTTTTGGGAAAGCAACAATGCTACGGACTGGTCCGATCGGTATGCCATATTAACAGCGGCTTGTGTTGCTGCTGCCACATCATCGGCGTTGTCAACTCGACTACAAATAGTGCCCATCGCCTCAAAACAGGGTTGAGTGCCTTGGCCCATGGGAAACTGCCACGGATTTTGCTCGCCATAATCGCCGCGCATGCTTACGATTGAGACCAGAGGAAATCGACCTATATTGGTCAGGGACAGCATGTTGATGCAGTTTCCGACGCCGCTGCTTTGCATCAGCAATACGCCGCGTACTCCGCCGAGGTGAGCGCCTGCAAGAAGCGAAACTCCTTCTTCTTCCGTAGCGAGCGGGACTGTTGTTACCTGGATATCTTCGATTGCCCGGTTGATCGTCGCACCATGCCCAGCGTCGGGTACATAGGTAAACAATGTGACGTCCATCGACCGCAATGTTTGGTAGAGCGTTTCCGCCCAGGTACCCTGACCACTAAATGTCTTACTCACAGTTGTTGGTGTCGTCTTACTGTCTGTAGGAATCGTCAAGTTTATCAATCTTACGCATGAGCGCGTTAAATTCGAGTTGACCGTAGTCATCAGCCGACTCCATAAAACGGTTGACATCCTGTCCAGATTTCGATGCGGTGTCATGATCCAGGAGGTTGACCTCACCGGCGGCTGATGCATCCAACTGTGTTCGACAGGCACTCTCTAGGCGATAAAGACGCACAAACGCTTCGGGGACGGTTTCGCCGACGGTCATCAAACCGTGGTTTCGGAGGATTAGTGCTTTTTTATTTCCGAGCGACGCTTGAAGTCGGCTTCTTTCGTCCAGGTAAAGACTTGGTCCTTCGTAAT
This sequence comes from uncultured Chloroflexota bacterium, assembly GCA_913042135.1. GTDB lineage: Bacteria > Chloroflexota > Dehalococcoidia > Lucifugimonadales > Lucifugimonadaceae > Lucifugimonas. The sequence goes on from CAJWJL010000175.1 coordinate 4,105, forward strand.
CGTGATAAGCGATGTCATCGTAAAACATAGTTGCACCCATGCTGATTGGTAATAGTCCATCTTTCAGTGCTGCTACTGCCATACCCGCTCGGCTGTGCGTGTGCATGATTACATGATTGCTGGTGTTCTCTAGCATGTGGATAGCTGAATGTATAATGAAGCCAGCTTCATTAATTGGATGATCAGAGTGTTCTACAACGTGCCCATTAATATCAATTTTGACTAAATTGGATGCCGTTACTTCATCGTAGTTAAGTCCATAGGGATTGATCAGAAAGTACGGATTTGGGCCGGGAACGCGTGCGGTGAGGTGTGCGTAGATCAGTTCACACCAGCCAAAATAGTCGACTAGCCTGTAAGCGCAAGCTAGTTCTACCCGCAATTTCTTTTCGGCAGATTCTAGATTACTTACGTACTCTGCGGTGTTTAGTGCCTTATTCATCTATTTTGCCCTCTTGCTATACAGATATTATTTTTCTGTAGCTTTATATGTCAAACAAATAGATTGTTTTGTGCCTCTAGATTAGAGCATTTGTCCGCCGTCAACGGCGATAGTTTGACCGGTAACCCACTGACCAGGTTCAGATGCTAAGAATACGGCGACCGAGGCCACTTCCTCCGGCGTACCGTAACGTCCACTGGGAATGCTTGCAAGAATATTCGCATAGAGTTCTG
>CAJWJL010000176.1:0-4751 GCA_913042135.1 uncultured Chloroflexota bacterium
GCTTATAGGGTCGTCCTTCCCACCACAGGTCTGCAAACACCCAGGCGCAGGTTTTATCCCACGGACAAATCATGAGGCTGTCGAGATCGGGCAGGGGGACCTGGTCTGCGTCGGCGGGTCCCAGTTCGGGGACAAATGAAATTGAATGGACTGCGAACTGGGGCCCCTTGCCCATACACAATAACTCGAAATCGCTGATCGGCACTGGTTTGGTTTTGGGCACACCCAAAAGGTCGATCCAGCACGACAGAATGTATTTAACACCTGCGGCTTCGAGCCGGCTTTTTTCTTCGGCAATCCGCGCGGGATCTGGTAATGCATCGGCAAAGTTTTGGATATAGGGCATGGATACAATTCCTGTAAGCAATAGGGTGTGGCGTTAACGCGTGACAATTATAAGAGTGATCTAAAAGTCGATCACGAATATCGAGTCTAGACAGGTGAATTACAAATGTAAATTCCTAGGTGCGCAAGTAACATTTGATTAAGAATATTGCAGCAGGATACTGTTCTCTGTCTCGAACTTGGTGTGTATCGGATAATGGGTCCATCTACCATCAGTCCCATGCATATCGGCGGAAATATTTGGTTGAGTGAAGAGCATGACATCTACTGCGATTTTGCCAACGGCTCATTTAGTTCAATGGCGTACCCATTAGGGTCTTTGAAGAATGCAATAACTCGGGTTCCCCCTTTCATCGGACCAGGCTCGCGGGTGAATTCGACCCCTTGTGACTTAAGGTAATCTGCGGTTGCATAAACGTCTGATACCTTTAATGCGAAATGTCCCCACGCATTGCCTTGGTCGTAGGCTTCTTGTTGGTCCCAGTTATAGGTCATTTCTATCGTGGTTCCTTCATCTTCTCCCTGGTAGCCCACAAAGGTGTTAGTAAATCGACCTTTTGGGTATTCATTCTGTCTCAATAGTTTCATACCCAGAATCCGGGTATAAAAATCGAGTGTTTTTTCCTGGTCAAAAACACGAATCATGGTGTGATCAAGTCTGAAATCAGGTTTCTGGTCGGTCATTGGATTGCCTTTGAGTTATAGAGTGATTTTTTTGCGGTGCGAAAATGGTCATGAGGCTAGTGTAGGAGTATAGGTGTCCTCCTGATCTATGGGTGCAAATTCTGATTTGAGTCAATTCCTTATTTCAGTTCTCGGCGTAAGCTTTAGGGCCATGCATCCAAACAAGTTCAAACTATGATACAGGTAGCAAGTTTTTACAGTTCCTAATCGTGGTTGTGTTTGCGGATAATTGCGCCTGTTCGAGCAATCGGTCGGCTAACGTGAAATAGTTTTACAGCTCTGGATCGCGTTAGGGTTGAATGGAATTGTTAGACCGTGTTCAATAAACTGATAGCTTTATCAAAACACTTGGAGTGAACTATGGGGTATGCATACGATCTCGGCGGATTTCATCGATCGATCACGACTTCGAGTGCAGAAGCGCAAGCGTGGTTCGATCGAGGGTTGTCATGGATCTATGGGTTTGATCTCGAAATGGCGGGTCGATGTTTCAAGGAAGCGATTGCATTGGACAAAAATTGTGCAATGGCGTACTGGGGATTGGCCTACGCATCCGGCATTTACTACAACAAGCCATGGCACAGAATGCAACGCGATGAACTTGTTCAAAAACTAAAACTTACCTACGACATTTCGAGAGAAGCCAAGGCACGCATAGCTTCAGTATCTGAAGTAGAAAAAATGTTGATCGAGGCGCTGGTGCTTCGTTACCAGTCGCCTGAGCCTGTTGACCAAGAGCACTACAATCGGTGGAACGATGAATATGCCGATGGTATGCGCTGTGTATACCGAGCGTATTCTGATGACTCAGATGTTGCTGCGCTATTTGCTGAGGCAATGATGACGCGTACTCCATGGGCATTGTGGGATCTAGTATCCGGTCAACCCGCTGAAGGCGCATCAACTCTCGAATCTATAGAGGTGTTGGACCGAGCTATAGAACATATCGATCAGACTAACCAGAAGCCGCATCCTGGGCTACTGCATATGTATATCCATGTGATGGAGATGTCGCCCTTTCCGGAGCGGGCACTACGTGCTTGTGATCAACTTCGGCAACTCGTTCTAGGGTCTGGTCATTTGTGTCATATGCCGTCTCATATTGATGTTCGCTGTGGCCATTATTACGAAGCGATCGTTGCTAACGATCAGGCTATTGTTGCAGATAGGATATATCTTGCTAATGAAGGTCCAATGAATTATCACACGCTATCTCGCATTCATAATTTCCATCTGAAGATTTACGCCGCGATGTTTCTTGGTCAGTTCCATACCGCGATGAATGCAGTAGAGGAACTTATTGAATCGACTCCAGAAGAACTGTTGCGAATAGAAAATCCGGCTATGGCAGATTGGATGGAAGCTTATATCGGCATTAAGGCGCATGTATTTATCCGTTTTGGAAAGTGGCAAGAAATCATCGATGAAGACTTGCCCGGTGACCAGACGCTCTATGCTATGACAACAGCATTGTGGCGATATGCGAAGTCGATCGCTTTTGCAGCCACGGGCGATGTGAATTCGGCTGAAACACAAAGGAGTTTATTTCTTGATGCCGTAGAGAAGGTGCCAGAAACCCGTTATATGTTTAACAATACATGCCTTGACGTGCTAAAGATTGCTGAGCAGATGGTGAACGGTGAAATCGAGTATAGAAAGGGCAACTATGAATTGGCCTATCAACACCTTCGCCAGGCAGTTTTTCTAGATGACAATCTGATATACGATGAGCCCTGGGGCTGGATGCAGCCCGCGCGGCATGCCTTAGGGGCACTTTTGCTTGAGCAGGGACACGTAGAAGAAGCAAAGCAGGTCTACATGGATGATCTTGGGTTGACCGATACACTGCCAAGCACGTCGTGCCATCCAGACAACCTGTGGAGTCTCCACGGTCTAGTCGAATGCCTAGACCGGCAGGATCATATTGAAGAGGCTAGGCAACAGCGTTCGCGCCTAAATCTCGCAAAAGCACGCGCCGACGTGCCAATAAATGCGTCCTGTGCCTGTCGTCTAGAGCATCATTGTTGCAGTCAATAGACGAGGGAAGTTAGCCGATGACTCGGTATAAGTTGTATGCGCACAGGAATTCCTATGCCATGACTACCCATCTGCTGCTCGAAGAGCTGGGCGTCGACTACGATATTGTCTGGTTCAATGTGCATAAACCAGACCAGTTTCCGCCAGAATTTCTGCAACTCAATCCGCACGGCCGAGTGCCGGTTTTGTTAACGCCGCATGGCCCAGTTTACGAATCGGCTGCAACTATGGTTTATCTCGCAGAATGCCACGGTAGCCGATACCTTCCCTCTAGCACAGGACAACAAAGAGCACTGGCTTTCCAGTGGCTGTTTTATTTAATGAGTACCTTTCAGCCCGAGGTGCTTATTCAGTTCCACCCAGAGAAGTATTTCCCCACTAACAAGGCGATGCAAGATTCACTAAAGAAAAGTTCGCTAAGTAATTTACAAGAGATTTGGCAGAAAATTGACCAGGCATTGGATCCTGGTCCTTACTTCTTGGGCGACGATTACAGTCTCTGTGACATGCTATTCATCATGCAGGCGATATGGGAGGAAAATCAGCCCCCCACATTTGATAATCTTCCAAACATAAGTCGGATGATGCAAACGGTATTAGTCAGGCCTGCTGTGAAAACCATTCTCTGTAGTCATCAGGTTGAACATCTTGTCGACTTTGCCAAGCTTGAGAATCAGAGGTCTTTCTAAGCTGAAGCATAGATTTGGATTAGGAGAAATCGATCGCTACAACCAGCCGTTCTCGAAGTCGGGTTTATCGCCTAATCGAATATCGGGTGCGGTTCTTTGATCGTACCAAACTGCGTTGCCGGGCGTAAAATGTTGGTTCTCGTTGCTAGGCTGGTTGCCAAAGAAAAGAACACTGAATTCAAGTGATACGGACTTGATCTCGGCGTGTGCTCGTCCTGAGTTCCTCACACAGATCTATGCCTCGACAAATGCACTCAGGTGGGGTGCACATCCCCTCAATTTGAGTTCTTAATATTTCACGAGCACTCAGCCCTTCGTTGATCAATGGTTGATAAACTGGGTCATGAGTTCGATGGTCTTTTGCATGCCGACGTTGTCGCCAACAGTAAAACGCAATTTATTTCTAAAATCATCGACCATAAACTGACGTGGAATGACGCCATTTTGATTAAGGAATGAATTGGCGTCATCAGCAGTTTTTCCAACACTACAGGGAAATTCTACTAAAATGAAATTCGTTTGACTTGGGTATACTTTCAGTCCGAGCTTCCGAAATTGAGTTGTCATTTCGTCGATCCAACGACAGTTATGAGCCAATACTTTTTTAACATGTTGTTGGTCTTTTACTGCTTCAATACCCGCGGCGAAGGCTGCGCAGTTGATCGGAAATGAGGGTCCAATGCGCTCCAACAGGTCGATGACCCATCTCGGACCGTAACACCAGCCCAGGCGCAAACCAGCCATGCCGTAAACCTTGGAAAACGTACGGGTCACAATGACATTATCGAATTCATGTACTAATTGTGTTCCTGACTCATAGTCAGACGCATCGGCAAATTCTTCATAAGCGGCGTCTACAATCAGTAAAACATTCGCTGGAAGACCCATGTGCAGTCGGCGAACATCGACAGATGATAAATAGGTCCCAGACGGGTTATCCGGATTAGCAATCAGAACGATGCGTGTCTTATCGGTAAGTTGACTGAGAATACTATC
>CAJWJL010000177.1:0-4751 GCA_913042135.1 uncultured Chloroflexota bacterium
CCTAGTGGCTAAGGTTAATTAATTCAAACCGCCCTACCCCTACAATCTGGGAATTACCTCAACAGAATTATCACTCACAACTACACGTTCAAGAATTGAGCTAATTGCCGTTTGGGCAATCGATATATCATCACTGCGAATATCGACCAAAATGGCTTCGACATCCGGATGTTGGACATTTTTCTGCACAGCTCCGGAGCGAGCATCTATCAGGCGCTTTAATGGACTGTCTAAATCACTCAACGTCCCATATGCCGCGGCCACAGCACGGACAGCACGGCTAAATTCTCGTTCGGCATCAACAACCTCTTCAGCCAGTGAATAACCCACGTCAGGTCGAATCTTTTTCTTAATTCGTTTCCCCCAACTGCCGATCACATCAAAAACTATAAGCTCTAAATCTTTCGCGTGCCTTGAAGAATGCCGTGAGCCTAGGTCTGTTCGTTCTCTGGTGGCATTACGGGATGGACACTCATAATAGCGATATGTTTTTTCCATAGAAGTACCGTCATTACGCTTCCAAGATCTTCGCCTTGTAAGTCCGAAAAGACCTCTTCCGCAGAGGTCACAACGAGCAAGCCCTCCTAATAAATACGGCGGCTCAAGTCCTTGTGTTCTGTTAGGAGTTCGTGACTTGGTAACCTTCTCTGCTCGTATAAAAATATCCCGCTCTACCAGTGGATCATGATTTCCTGCGATACGAACTCCGTAACGTGAATAGGTGCCCAAATATGTTCGATTTTTTAAAATTCCTGAAATCGCTAACGCAGACCATGGACGTCCGGTTCGAGTAACTTGACCACGCTCATTTAAAGAGCGGGCTATTGCTCTCATACCGGGGCCACCCAAAGGTTTTGATTCGGGAGAATGCCACGGCCCGGCATATGTCTGGAATATCTCCTGAACTATTGCAGCTTCGTGCTCAACTGGTTTCAACATACCGTCAGATCCGGCACGATATCCATACGGAGTACGACCAAGCACCTCACCGCGTGATGCTTTAGCGACAATAGCATCCCTAATTTTAGCCTGTCGTTGAGGAGACCTATCTCCCAATCCGAGTAACTCCTCACCACTCTGAAGTGCATCAGGGCGATCTGGGTCGGTACAACGTACTTCCGTACCCAGACGATCTAACTCCAATAAACGACTCACTAAAGTCTCAAGATCTTCCGCTATCTGGGAAGCATCTGTAACCAATACCAAAGCTAACCTGGCATTCTCTCCTGTAAAAGACGCAACCATTTTGCGATATCGGTCATGACGCGCATCGAAATCATTCGCCATCTCGCCGACAGCAGGTTCATACCAATCAATCAACTGGTGAGAATTTCGCTCGCAGTAGAGTTCTATCTCTACCCTCGGATGCAGCTGGTTCCTAGCAGAGGAAAACCCTTGACCATCTATTGCTGTGCCGAGCGCGGTCGGATTTGCAGGAGGTTCGCTATGAAATCCAACGGCACGCAATTATTCTTCTGTCAACAGAGCTCTGCCGCAGCTACAAGGAATTGGGCCATCGGAATTACGCAAACGAGTAAGTTCTCCGACAGGCAACCTAACGGCACATCCTTGACAGACCCCCCGCTCTACCTTGACTACTGCCACTCCACGGTTAGACCGAAAAAGTCGAGTGTACCTAGCCAGGTCTTCATCAGGAATTTCCGAAGCTTCGGCATTCCTCATTTCAAGCATTTTATTGAACTCATTACCCATTTTGACTTTTTCTCGTCGGAGCTCAATAAATCTAGTGGTCCAATACTTTTCTTTTTCAGCAAGTTCTTTTGTAAGATCTTCGAACTGTTGACGTGCATGTTCCGCGGCGACCTCAGCCGGCGCTATCGACTCTTCAACTTGAGCCAGACTACGTCGCACTGCAGAGTGTTCAGTCTCGATCGCTGTCAATTCACGAACATTGGTAATAGAACCACCGTAGAGCCGTGTTTCGAGCTCAGTTACTTGATCTTTCAAAGTTGCAAGGTCAGATTCAAGGCGCGCAGTCTCGACTTTAGCTTCCAGTTCGCGCAGCCGAATCTTTTCACAATTATCTCGCAACTCCGGAAGCCCACCTTCGGAATTGAGCTCATGCTCGACTTCTCGGTAGTCGCGCCGTCTCAGGGCCAGAGCCTGATCCGTATCCTGTAATGAAAGGAGAGATTTTGCAATTGTCACGCTTTGGTCCTAAAGTGAGATTTCAGCTAGAAATGTAAAAAAGACCATTGAATAGTAGACCTATGAAAATTTGTGTCAAATTTACGAAGGGCTATCAACAGCCGACAGTAGACAATTATACCCAGCGGAGAATCCCAACCGTGTATCCTCAGTGTTGAAAATACTAATTCGCTAATAAACTTAATTGATGAATTAGATTTTTGGCAGGGCTTGGAGGCTCGATTGACCGATATCGACAGTTCCTATTTACTTCCGTCATTCGTAAAGAACCGCGCTCGCACCCGAATCGTTTGCACTATAGGTCCAGCCACAGGGACGTTAACGGGAATCAAGAGGTTGATACGAGCAGGGATGTCGGTAGGCAGACTAAACCTCAGCCATGGATCATGGGATGACCATAATCAGTACGTCAGTATCATTCGGCAGGCTGCTCAAGAAATGGGAATAGCGGTCGGTATTCTTGCAGACCTTCCAGGTCCCAAGTATCGACTCGGAGAAATGACTGAGCCTGAAATCGTCTTGTCTACCGGGCAAGACTTTCTGCTTCAAGCCGAACCTTGCGATGGAAATAACGAACGAGCGAACGTGTGGCCTCTCGGCTTGTCAAAAGATCTAAAAAAAGGAGCCCCAATACTTCTTGACGAAGGTTCTATCGAGCTTCGAGTTGAAAATATCATTGATGATAAAGTCCACTGCCGCGTAACAACTGGCGGCATCATGAAGCCCAACAAAGCCGTTACCGCTCCCGGGAACACAACAACAGTCGATTATTTCACGCCTGAAACGGTAGAAGCGCTGGAATTCGTAGAGTCATCTGATATCGATTTTATCGGGCTTTCATACGTGCGCGATGGAGAGGATCTACGTAGAGTTCGCACACGTCTCAAAAAGGTGGGCAAAACACCACAACTCGTAGCCAAAATTGAAATTCAACAAGCAGTAAATAACCTGAATGAAATTCTCAGTGAATCCGACGCCGTAATGGTTGCTCGTGGTGATTTAGGAGTCGAGCTACCCTTCGAGCGGGTGCCCTCAGTGCAAAAAAGAATAATTCGCATCGCAAATGAAATCGGAAAACCCGTTATCACAGCTACGCAAATGATGGAGTCGATGGTCGAACAGCCATCGCCGACACGTGCGGAAGTTACAGATGTTTACAACGCGGTTAGAGATGGAACTGATGCCATCATGCTTTCGGCAGAAACTTCTGTAGGTAAATTCCCTTATAGGGCAGTCACTGCGATGACTCGCATAGCCAAGAGAGCTGAGCGGTACCTCGAATACCCAATGTTCGCAGCTAGACGTAGAAATGCCGCAGCAAAAGGCGGCGTGCCCGTAGACGATGCTATCGCGGATGCTGCAGTGGCTACTGCTGCAAGCTTGAACGCCAAAGCAATAGTAGCTTTTACAGAATCGGGCAGTACCGCCGGAAGAGTAGCGGCATACCGACCATCTAAACCGTTATTAGCGTTAATTACTAATATCGCAAACGGTTCGAAATTAGCACTAAGATGGGGTGTAATTCCAGTGGTCGTCAAGGACTACCCTGACATTCAAAACATGTTCACTGCAGGTTCAGACTTAGCACTGGAAACCAAAATAGCTCGAAAAGGCGAAGTAATTATCGCTGTAGTTGGACTTCCCATCGGAGTTCCTGGGACAACAAACCTTCTTCGTGTGATAACACTACCTGAGCCTATTACACACAAAGATTGACGCCAATAGACCGTACGAGAAATAAACCAATATTTCTATTTGCTATTTGGCTGTTCTGCCGCTCGTTCAACAGCTTCTCGAAGTTGATCCAGATCATCTAGATCGGATGGCTCGTTACCATAACAAGCAGCATTAAATCGACTTGTAACCATATCGACTGGAGCCCCAGGAAGAAATACGTGCAAAGCTGACAAACGCTCGTTAGGAGTCACGTTTGGGTCAAACAACATTCCACGTTTGATCGCGTGAGTCAGGGTGTCGAAATAAAGTAGAAATGCTTCAGCAATTCCAGTCTCAGCATCCGGAAACCTCCAGACAGATCGATCCCCTCGACCCCGCATCCAGCTCGGCACAAGACTTGACAATAGTTTCATCATGTCAGCCTTAGTATCAGCGTCACCACGAATCGATTCTCTGTCCAAATCATCTCGAGTATTGAAACGTCTGGAAAATCGCCGGTAAGCAAATACAAAAATGAAAAACAAGAGAACCAGAAGAATTATCGAAAGAGGCCATCTAATGGCATCCACCGCATAATTGACAGTATCCTCCGCACGATCAGATGCTTCATTCATCAAATCTTGCGACAAAGGGCTTACAGTCGTTAATTCTTTTTCTACTTCTTCTCCGGCACCAAATATATTTTGCAACCATAAAATAAAAGCCCACATACCGCGCATTACCAACTCGATCGGGTATCGCAGCACCCAAAGCAATGCATCAATAAAGGCACTCCAAATATTTAATAGTGCGGTTACTCCGACATTTCCATACCGGGCTGTTAATACACCACCAATCGCGCCTACACCTAGAATGGACAGCACAGATACTCCAATAACCCCCACCCACTGGGTTTTTACTGGTTC
>CAJWJL010000178.1:0-4706 GCA_913042135.1 uncultured Chloroflexota bacterium
CGACTTTGCCTGGTCAGCCTTTGCGTAAGCTGATGAAAATTTTTCGACTGCCGCGGGCGAAGTAGCTAGTGTCATGATCAGCCAGTTGCTCCAGCCGCTGGTAAATACTCCCTGTACCCGTCTTTTTCCACCACAAGGGCCAATTCAGGTCCTCCAGTCTGCGCTATTTTCCCATCCACCAAAATATGAACGATGTCTGGAGTAATGTAGTTGAGTAGTCTCTGATAATGGGTCACCACGATAAAAGATCGTTCAGGGGAGCGCATCGAGTTAACCCCCTCAGCAACTATCCGCAACGCATCGACATCCAAGCCCGAATCTGTCTCGTCCAATATAGCCATACTAGGTTGAAGCACCTCAAGTTGAAGCATTTCATTCCGCTTTTTTTCTCCCCCAGAAAAACCCTCGTTGAGGGAGCGCTTTACGAGATCAGGGTTGATCCCAACAGCCTCGACTTTTTCGTCGAAAAGCTTTGTGAAATTACGTACTGACATCTTTTCTTCACCGCGCGCTTCTGCCTTGGCATCGTGAGCTGCCTTTAGGAATTGCCAGGGCCTTACTCCAGGAATTTCCGCTGGATACTGAAAAGCCAAAAACAAGCCCAAATGAGCTCTCTGATCAGGACGAAGTTCGGCTATCGATTCTCCGTCGACAAGGATGTCACCATCTGTGACTTCATAATCAGGACGACCCATTAAGACATTCGCAAGGGTGCTTTTACCAGATCCATTAGGACCCATAATCGCGTGAACCTCGCCCTTGTTTACTTTTAGGTCTACCCCTTTGAGAATTTCAGAATTTTCTATATCCAGTACAGACGCGTGGAGGTTTTGTATTTCAAGCATTTATCTAATATTTCAAGTGATCAGTGGATTTTAATTTCGAGATAACAACACAAAGGGCTAACCAACAGCCCCTTCAAGTGACACTTTCAAAAGTTGTCCTGCCTCAAGAGCGAATTCAAACGGAAGTTCCCGAATCACGTCCCGGCTCCAGCCGGTGATAATCATGTGATGTGCTTCCTCTTCTGAAAGGCCACGTGCCATCAGATAAAAAAGCTGATCGTCACTAACCTTCGAAGTTGACGCCTCATGTTCAAGGCGTGCAGTAGGATTCCGAACTTCAATATAAGGAACCGTGTGGGCACCACACTGGTCCCCGACTAGGAGAGAGTCACACTGGGTGTGGTTCACCGCATTCTCGGCACCGGGCATAATCTGCACCTGGCCTCGATAAGTGTTGTTGCCCCGGCCAGCGGAAATACCCTTCGATACGATCGTTGACTTGGTATTCTTCCCTATGTGAATCATCTTTGTGCCAGTGTCAGCCTGCTGATGGTTGTTAGCCAATGCAACTGAGAAAAATTCACCGACTGAGTTGTCGCCCCGTAATATGACACTAGGGTACTTCCACGTGATAGCCGAGCCGGTTTCGACTTGTGTCCAGGAAATCTTGGCATTCTTATCTGCACGACCCCGCTTCGTAACAAAGTTATAAACTCCGCCCTCACCCTCAGGAGTCCCAGGGAACCAATTCTGTATCGTCGAGTACTTAATTTCAGCATCATCCAAAGCGACTAGCTCTACAGTCGCAGCATGAAGTTGGTGTGTTTTGCGGAATGGCGCCGTGCAGCCTTCCAAATACGATACATAAGCGCCCTTGTCTGCAACAATCAGCGTACGCTCAAACTGGCCTGAACCCTCAGTGTTTATACGGAAATAAGTCATTAACTCGATAGGACACTTCACGCCAGGCGGTATGTACGCAAAAGACCCGTCGCTAAACACCGCAGCATTGAGAGTTGCGAAGAAATTATCTGTGTAAGGCACCACCGATCCGAGATATTTCTTAACCAGTTCCGGATGATTTTTCACGGCCTCACTGAAGGAACAAAAAATAATCCCTAGCTCCCCCAACTGCTCTTCCATTGTTGTCGCAACCGACACAGAATCAAACACAGCGTCCACAGCAACACCAGCTAGTTTGGCCCGTTCCTGTAAAGGGATACCCAGCTTCTCAAAAGTAGCGAGCATCTCTGGATCAACGTCATCAAGGCTTTTAGGAGCTTCTGTGGCAGCTTTTGGTGCAGCGTAGTAATAGATATCCTGATAATCGATGCTTGGGTAATCGATCATTGCCCAGTCCGGTTCACCCTCGCTATCGCTCAGTTGAACCCAATGGCGGTATGCCTTCAAACGCCACTCGAGCAACCAAGCTGGCTCATCTTTCTTAGATGAAATCAAACGGACAATATCTTCACTAAGACCCTTGGGAGCCAGGTCTGTTTCCACATCAGTGACAAATCCCCACTGATATTCCTGACCTGACAAGTCTGACTCGCGTGAAATCGTTTTCTGGTTCGCCAATAAGCTGCTCCACTGGGACAATCATCCAGCCTGAGCAGCAGTGAATCACTAGTGTTCAGGTTTATGAACGATATTTTTATTCCGTACTAAAAGAGTCAGGTTTTATTTTAAATCCACTTAATCCCGTCGTCAACGAATTTCGTAACTAAGAAGCAAAACTGGTGTAATTGCAAAAACCTATACCTTTGCCTGCAAAAAAATATCGTCCTACCCGCTTTCACTAAATACCATGATTTCAAATGAGTAAAATTAGGATCACAACTCAATATTTACTCCCAAAACCCTCAATGCCGATAGACACCTACGAACCCGATGCTATATTCAGATATGAAGTCATAAAAAGTGATCCTTTAAACCGAAAGGGAAATCGTGAAGTACGAAGCTGTAATTGGCCTGGAAACTCATGTCCAGCTGAAGACACGCAGCAAAATGTTTGGCACGTCAAGCGCCAATTATCAAACCGCAGAACCCAATACGGTAGTTGATGAAGTAAGTATGGCCTTGCCTGGGACGCTTCCAGTCGTAAACAAAACAGCTGTTGAATACGCAATGATGATCGGTATGGCCATCAACTGCAATATCGCCAGGGTAACTAAGTTCGACCGCAAGAACTACACCTACCCAGATTTGATGAAGGGTTACCAAATAACCCAGATGGACGAACCAATATGCTACGAGGGCTACCTCGATCTACCAATCGATCCACCTGTTCGCGTTAGGATCAACCGGGTCCACATGGAAGAAGACGTTGCAAGACTCATCCACGTCGAAGGTCCAAATGGAGGAACAGTTCACTCTCTTTTAGACATAAACCGTGCAGGGACACCATTAATGGAGGTAGTGACCGAACCAGATATGCACACTCCTGAGCAGGTCGAGTCATATATTAATAGCCTTCAGCACATCGTACGATATTTGGGCGTAGGCACTGCCAACATGGAGGAAGGGTCTTTCAGATGCGACGCCAACATCAGTGTCCGACCTGCCGGATCAACAAATCTCACAACCAAAGTTGAAGTAAAAAACATGAATCGCGTAAGAGCGGTTGTACGTGCAGTTGAATACGAAATCGAGCGTCAGATAGCAGCGGTAGAATCAGGCGAGCGAATTGTCCAAGAAACCCGCGGCTGGGACGACGGTAAAGGAATAACCGTTTCTCAACGTAGCAAAGAAGAGGCTAATGACTATCGCTACTTCCCTGAACCAGATATCCCTCCGTTGGTCATAGACGAAGAATGGATCTCCAGCACCCAAGCTAAGATGCCCGAATTGCCAATCACAAGAAAAAACAGGTTTATCAGCGAATGGGGCCTCAGCGAATACGATGCCAATCTACTAACCGTCCTGCGCTCAACTGCCGACTATTTCGAATCAGTATGTAGAAGTGTCTCTGGATCTTCGGACAAGGTGAAACACGAGTTTGCTAAAGAAGTCTCAAACTGGTTGAACGGCGAAATGACGCGCCTTATGAACATCGACGAAATTACCGATATGACAGACACCAAGATAGCCCCTGAATCACTGGCGGCACTTGTAGAAAAATTTCGCAAAAGAGAGTTAAACAATAACGCTGCAAAGCAAGTGTTCGAAGCAATGTACACCAAAGGCACAGCACCCGAAAAAGTGATCGAACTACTTGGCCTTGGAATGGTATCCGGTGCAGACTCACTCGGCCCGATAATCGATGAAGTCATCGCCAACAATGAAAAGGCAGTAAATGACTACCTGGGCGGAACAGAGGCATCTCTGAAGTTCCTCATTGGCCAAGTTATGAAAGCAACGCGCGGTCAAGCTGATGCGGTGCAGGCAACTCAAATGATCAAAAAACAACTGTCAGAAAAATAGTCTGAATATGAAACCAGATATATACAACATCTGAAACCATGATTCGCTCATTGATGTCCGCTTAACTATGGCGGGATTGTTACTGTGGCCTTAATATGGTTAGCTGTTGCGTGTAGCCGTACATCACATTGAGTAATTTAGTGACTTACTATCGCGCATAGGAAATTTTATGGAAACCGTTTTTAGCATAATACTTATAATCGTTGCAATAACTCTGATCATTGTGCTTCTTCTACAAGCCCGCGGTTCTGGCTCATCTCTATTCGGAGAAGCATCAAGCACCTTCCGCTCGCGTCGTGGTGTTGAGCAGCTTTTGTTCCGCACAACCATTGTGCTCGCAGTAATCTTCGTCGGTGTTGCAATCGCCAATGTAAGATTCAGCTAAGTCAGGCCAAACCTAGGCCCATTCATTCCAATACTTTTAGACCCAGCCCTTTTCAAATTCGACCCAGTCAATTAATTTCGGCCCAAGCGTGAGTTCTACCACTATGCGGT
>CAJWJL010000179.1:0-4702 GCA_913042135.1 uncultured Chloroflexota bacterium
ACAGTTATGATATTCCCACCTAAGAATATTTTGTCGGCTTGGTTTTGCTGAGCATATATATCCTTTGCTCCAAGTATCAGCAGAGAAGATACAAAAAAAGATAGGGCTATCCCATCTGCCATAAAATGTTTACGGATGAGTTTTGATTTCAATTTAATGCTCTTTTGTTGACACATCTTTTCATCTGCATCGGTGATATGTTGACAGTCCAGGCGTTCTTTTCACTACTAACTTTCACCCTCAAATAATACCCCTCCTGCAGCGAGGAATCTATTGGATAGGATCAGGTAGATGTGGGTGTGATGAATAGGATTTTGAGGGCCATAACCTATTCATTTGAAGACCAAAAAATAGATATTGTTGGGGCCTGTGTAAGCGGAACCGCTATGCATATAAGCTCAAGTTCGCCAGAACAAACTTAACCGGTAAAGTAAATTTACCCCTCCGCTGTGTGGGCGGGATATTCATAAATATCGGAAAAGCAAAAAGGGGTGGGTACCCCCTGCCCTGTGACCATAATGTGACCGACAGGAGTCCATTCCTGTCCATTTGAGTCACAATCAGTCACAACCGCGTGGGATCGGAGTGCGTATGTTGTTGATAACTATAGGCCCTGCTGTTAACCCAGTGGACTCATAATCCATTGGTCGAAGGTTCGAGTCCTAATTCGCCCCAGCACTTTGAACGAGAATCCATGCCAGACCCGATAACCAACGTCGACATAACCATTAACACTTACTAGACTGATATGGTCGTATTTCTATCAGCCTGGATAGTCATAAATAGTTGGCATCTGTAACAGAGGTCACCATGATCCGAATTGGAGTAATTGGAATTGGAAAGATCAGCACAAACAGTCTGATCCCTGCAATTCAGTGCGCCGACCGGGCACAGCTTTGGAGTGTGTTGAGTCGTGATATCAACAAAGCCCGGCAAGCATCCGAGACGTTTAACGCTTTTTCTGAAAAACCTGCTTTTGACAACTTACAGGAGTTCTTAGCCGATCCTGATCTGGACGCGGTTGTCGTCGCGAGTCCCGATAAACTCCATGCTCAACATTCCCTCGAAGCGATCAGAAATGGGAAACATGTTTTGGTTGAGAAACCTATGGCTACTTCTGTTAAAGATGCCGTCGCAATGGTAACTGCAGCCCGTAAAGCAGAAGTCAAACTAGGGATTGCCTACCATATGCGTTGGCATCAAGGGCATCGTACCCTTGCGCGACAGGTTTGGAACGGGGAATATGGTGAGATCCAAACGGTTCGGGCTCAATGGACTTTTCGTGCCCCGGACAGCAGCAACTGGCGAGCGCATGATGCGCTTGGGCGATGGTGGAGTCTTGCCGGAGTCGGTACGCATTGTCTTGACTGGATACTCTGGATGATGAAACCTGTATGTGGCAATGTCGAAAAGGTGGAAAGCATAATTGGTAGAATAGACAACGCGAGCACCCACGATACATCTGCGGCGGTTAACTTGCGTTTCCAATCAGGCGCTATTGCCCACATGTTCTCCTCGGCGGTCCATGACGCGCCCCGGATTGGTGAGATTTACGGATCATCGGGGTACGCCTTTTGTACAGACACAATTGGCGTTACAGGAAGTGGTGAGATTCAAACACACATTGGGAGGCTCGAATTTCCAAAAGTCGATCCTTATGTTGGTGAAATTGAAGATTTCGTCTCCGCCATCATAGATGATAGAGACCCTGAGGTATCTGGCGAGGAAGGTCGAGATAATATTGAACTACTCACCCAGATCTGCCCGTAGAGTATTTCTCGGCAAAGGCTGGACAACCAACATTACCCATCTGGCCTTTAAGTTCAGTTGATCAGCCAGGTACCGGATATTCGTCGCTATACCCGGGCCAGATAAAGACAAGGTTCAGAATGGTTAAATAGAAAGTGGTGTGGTCAGCTAATCGACGATAACAATAAGCAAGTCCATCACATTTGTATTTGTGGGTCCAGTAGTAAACAACCCCTTCCGTTGTTCCAGATAAGTGCCGGCATCGGCTCGGTCGAGTGCATCTGAAGCCGAGTTTTCACTCCACGTCGTTCCGTCAATCAGGCCACCGGCGGCGGAAGTCGGGCCATCCGTGCCATCGGTCCCGGCCACCAGAACACTGACGTCCTGCCTACCTGCGATAGAGATCAAAGCGGCGTAGGTCACAAGAACATTTGGATTCACTGATAGATAACCACCGATTTCGCCGGGATCGTGTCCCAAAATTCGGGAAGACTATCTCATATACTCCGTTTTATTTTCAGTTGAGAGCGATGACTCTCCTACCAACATGAGTAACAACCCACAATGGCGCGAACAGTATGCTGAAAATTACTGATCTCTCCTTGCGACGGGGTAGTCGCCTATTATTGGAAAAAGTCGAGCTTGATGTGTTCCCAGGCCAGCGAATGGGTCTGACCGGTGCTAACGGCTCTGGCAAGTCCAGTCTATTTTCCGTGATTGCTGGACGTTTAGAGGCAGACCAAGGCAACGTAACATTACCTCGAGGTACTCTAATTGCCGAGGTTCTGCAGGAAACGCCCGAATCATCCCGCACGGCCATCGACTATGTAATCGATGGTGATAAGTCTTATCGATCCCTTGAGATCAAGATTGCTCAGGCGGAACTCGACGACAATGGTACGCAACTAGCAAGTCTGCATAGTCAGATGGAGGCCATAGACGGCTTTCGAGTCTCAGCTCGTGCCGGCCAACTGCTGCATGGATTAGGCTTTACTGCAACAGAACAAAGCCAGAGCGTGAATACGTTTTCTGGTGGCTGGCGCATGCGCCTTAATCTCGCCACTGCCCTTATGACACGGGCCGATTTGCTATTGCTTGATGAGCCTACCAACCACCTGGATTTAGATGCCATGGTCTGGCTAGAACAGTGGCTGGCCAATTATGAGGGCATAGTGCTCGTGATCTCCCATGACCGGGAATTTCTTGATCGCGCAGTCACGCGCATTGCCCACATCGAGAACCATACGATTCAGGTCTACGAGGGAAACTACAGCTTGGCAGAAAGACGGCGCGCCGAAAGTATTGAACTCCAATATAAACAACACCTGCGCCAGCAAAAACAGGTTCGTCATATGCGATCCTATATCGATCGATTTCGTTACAAGGCCTCTAAAGCGAAACAGGCTCAAAGCCGTATAAAAGCGTTGGAGCGTCTGGAGATTGTTTCACCTGTGCAGCAGAAGAATGCGTTTGTCTTTGAGTTCGAAACTCCAGACCACTCTCCACACCAACTGATTGACCTCAAGGGAATTAATGCAGGCTATAACGCGCCTGTCTTATCAAACGTCAACTTTCGTCTATCAGACGGTGATCGCATCGGCTTACTGGGAAGAAATGGGACTGGCAAAACTACCTTAATGAAAACCCTTGCGGCCGAACTGCCTCCGCTTCAAGGAACATATACCGGCGACTCCAAATTGCGTATTGGCTATTTTGCCCAACAGCAACTGGAACTGTTGAACCCGCAGTGGTCGCCCCTTGATCATCTAACTGACTTGTCGCAAACACAAACTGACCGCTCTTTGCGTACGTTCCTTGGACGTTTCGGATTCTCGGGTGACGCTGCGACGGAACCTGTTTCGGTCCGTTCTGGGGGGGAGAGAGCCCGCCTGGTACTCGCGTTGATTGTCTACCGTAAACCCAACCTGCTGCTGCTAGATGAGCCTACTAATCATTTGGACATACAAATGCGCGAATCTATCTCATTCGCGCTTCAATCCTATAGTGGTTGCCTGATCGTCGTCGCCCATGACAGGCACCTGCTACGACTGGTCACTGACGAGCTCTGGTTGATAGACGATGGCTCTCTTCGCCGCTTCGAAGGCGATCTTGATGACTATGTAGTCTGGCTCCGCCAACGACAAAAAGGAACTGGCAAGCCCATGGAGTCTCAAACGGATAAACAAAGCAAAGAAGACAAGGACATTGGCGCAAAAGATGAACAAAAAGGCCGGCGGTCAAAATCTACTAGACAGGAAAGAGCCAAACAAAGAGTAAAGGTAAAACCACTGCGCGACAATCTTAATAGGATCGAGAAAGAAATTGACAAGGCGACCGAAGTAAGACTGCGACTTGATCAGGAACTTGCTAATCCGGAGATCTACAACGAAGCCAATAGAGATCAGTTACGTGAATTGCTGTTCGACCAAGCCAGAAACGCACAACTTCACCAAGAGCTGGAAAGCCGCTGGCTTGAGGCCTCGGAATTACTGGAACAAGCTGATGTATCTACCCAGTGAACCCAAGCGCAATTCCTAGCGTCAGACCTTCATCTCTTAACGCCTTTGTCGCTCTGTTACAGTAAAACAGGATCGCTAATACAAAAGGCAATGGAGTCAACTGCAGCCCCGTTGAGTCCGATTGCGTGAAAGTCAGAGTTCGAGGGTTGCTATAAATAAAGGGTTTTAGTGGAGTATTCTAGACTTTAGCCTGGGCTCATAAGACATGGCTATTAGGGAAAACAGGGCTTATGTACAACAGACAACGGTTGATGGAAAGAAGAATGGCTTAGTTACACGGTTTTCCGTGTAGCTCAGCGGGAGAGCACTGTCTTCACACGGCAGGGGTCACCGGTTCAAATCCAGCCGCGTCGCTCATGTGACCCGCGATACCACCTGATACTTTGGATCACGCCACAACTCTCCCGACATGACCTCTTCGATAATCTTGGCAG
>CAJWJL010000180.1:0-4688 GCA_913042135.1 uncultured Chloroflexota bacterium
ATTTCTCTAACAAAATCATGGGCAGGAGAACTCGCTGAACATAACATACGGGTGAACACTATATGCGTAGGTGTTCTTAAGTCAGGTCAACATCGAACTCGATGGGAAGCTATGCACGCCGAAAATCCAAGCTACTCTCTGGAAGACCATTGGGATAGTTTCGGCTCTAGTGTCCCACTAGGTCGAATAGGAGAGGCAAAAGAAGCTGGCGAAGTAATTTGCTTCCTCGCATCGGCCAGAGCAAGTTATATAACCGGAACGGCCATTAACGTAGACGGCGGTGCTGCGCCAGTAGTTTAGGCACAACATTTTCTTGGTTCATTAGCTTATGACCTGAAAACACAACTTTGGTCAGAATAGGCATCACAACTGGCGATTAAGCTTAAAGCCCCGAATTATCAGGACCAAGCTACGTCAGAAAATCCACGGCCGAACGTACAAACACTTCTACACCTAGCGATAAACAATCCTCGTTCCAGTCGAATCTAGCGTTGTGATGTCCTTCGATCCCACGAGATGCTACGGTCGCATCGTCATGTGCCGCTCCGAGAAGAAAATACACGCCGGGGACACGGTCATTGAACTCAGCCATGTCATCTCCAACACTGACCGGTTCCCACTCTCTGGCATTGCCTTCACCCACCACCAAACTTGCATGGCGGGTGACCCAGCTTGCCACCTCGGGGTCATTGATAACAGGTGGGGTTCCGTGAATACGCTCAAACGTAGAGGAAGCGCGCATCGCAGACGCAACCGTACTAGAAATGCGTTCAAGAGATTGCATAATCTGGACACGAGTGTCAGATGTATAGGCCCTCACTGTTCCCTCGACAGTCACATTATCCGCGATTACATTTGGAGCTGAACCTCCGTGTATTTGCCCAAACGTCAGTACACCCATTTCGTTTGGTGGGACTTCTCGACTGACGACAGTTTGAGAAGTCGTAATTATCTCCGCAATGGCGGCAACAGGATCGATAGCCATGTGCGGCATAGCCCCATGACCTCCTTTGCCATGAACAGTAAGGCGAAATTGGTCGGCACTAGCAAAAACTGTTGAACGATTAACGCCAATGACTCCCGTAGGAATTTGATTCCAGAGGTGTGTGCCGAGAACACGATCGGCAGGGTATCTATCAAACAGGCCGTCATCAATCATGGCAAGTGCACCCATGACGACCTCTTCAGCTGGTTGAAACACAAATATTATCGTCCCAGCCAGTTGATCTTTGATGTCTGAAAGAATTTCAGCCGCAGTGATCGCCATAGTGATATGCCCGTCATGGCCGCAGGCATGCATACGGCCATTCGTAGACGCGAAATCTAATCCAGTTAGCTCTGTAATCGGCAACCCATCAATATCAGCCCGAATCATCAAAGTGCGTCCCGGTTTAGCACCCTTTAAGACACCAACCAAACCGGTTTTTCCAATTCCAGTCTCAACCTCAAGTCCTGCTGCAATCAGACGATCGGCAATAGCCACAGACGTCTCATTTTCCTCAAACCCGAGCTCGGGAATTGCATGAAATTGCCTGCGCGTCTTGATCATGTCGGCGGCACGCGCCGCCACTAGGCTGGGAATAGATTCTGGGGTCATAACCTGAATCATACTCTGGTACATTCCGAAAACGCTACACCAGATTTGTGTTCTTACCCGTAAGCACCTAAATATTAACTCGTCGGTGATTATGAAATCGATTGCGCGTACACAACAATCAGTCGGCCATTACCGATCCTGTAATTCCATTGACAGGCCTAAGGAAAAACATCGGGAAACAGAGAAGCATCAAGTGAACACTCCCTCGCGTGCAGCACTTGAATCGAGTCCCCGCCTTTGAAATGCAACCTGACCTGCTAACACATTCTCATTTTTGCCAAGCCACGTCGCCAATGGAGCAGACTGTAGACCGCGACCATAGGAATAGGTCAATTCCCATGGAAGACGTTCGCTATTTGCGATCTTGTTGATCTCATCAAGATTAACAACCGATTCTTCATCTCCCTGCCCGCCTGAAAGGAAAGCCACCCCAGGAACTTCAGCAGGAACTGTCTCCAACAAACAGTCGATCGTTTGCCTGGCCACCTCAGTTGATGGCGCTCGATTGGATGCATCAGAACCAGAAATTACCATGTTCGGCTTAAGAATTATCCCGCGAAGGTCAACACTATGTGTAACCAACTCTTCAAAAACAACCGTTAAAGAACGTTTAGTGGCTAATCGGCAATCATCAATGTTGTGTGCGCCGTCCATCAATATCTCGGGCTCAACAATTGGAACCAGACCTTGCTCTTGGCAAAGAATCGCGTACCGACCAAGTGCATGCGCATTAGTGTAAATAGCATAGTCCGAAGGTCGCCCGTTACCCACGGTTAGCAAAGCACGCCATTTAGCAAATCTAGCTCCCATTGAGTAGTACTCAGCTAATCGATCACGAATACCGTCAAGACCTTCTGTAATGAACTCCCCTGGCGCACCGGCAAGATCATGGGTTGACCTGTCAACCTTAATACCGGAAAGAATGTCGCGCATAGCCAATAGTTCGACAAATCTTTTGCCGGAATCATCCGACTGGCGAATAGTCTCGTCGTACATGATGACGCCAGAAATGAAATCACCTATACCTTCAGTCTGAAACAGAAGCTGGCGCCATTGACGTCGTGACTCTGGCGCAGACACAACATTTATACTTTTGAGTCGCTTGGACATGGTCGCGTTACTTTCGTCTGCCGCCAGAATACCTTTGTTACGAGCAACCATCTTCCGCGCTATAGCATGCAGTTCAGCAGTGACCATCAAGGGCATTCCTCGTGTTTACATTCGACAAGCGTGTTAACTGAATTTATATCCAACGCTAACGACAGGCAACAAATTTAAGTTAACAACGTTTAACCAGAAATTACACGTCGATTACATTGCCCCGTGCTGTTTAAACAATTGCGCAAGTAACGCAATCCCCTCGGCGTTTTTTTCTACCGATTCAAATGCAAAACACAATCGTGCGCAATTATTCCCAATCCGACCAGAAGCATCGGCTTCAAAGTTAGGCCCTGCCACATAACCAACGCCCTGCTCAAACACCTCGTCGCGAATACTCGCGATATCAGATGTTCCAGGCATCTCAAGCCAAACGTAACAACCGCCCTCCGGAACCGACCAAGTAGCACCGGAGTCGGTAAAATGTTCTTCTAATGCCGAAACCATAGAATTGCACTTAGCCTTCAACATCGGATTGAAATTATCTCGGTGTGAATCTAGATCGCTCCTAAGAAAACCTTCAATCGCTACTGATGCGAACTGATTTGGGCCACTGCCAATCTTAAAGCTAAGCGCCCTTCTCATAAGATCTGGCGCACAGGTAAAGTACCCCAACCTTAATCCAGGTGCCAATAACTTTGAGTATGAGGCAACATACACAACGATCCCCGAATCGTCTAAAGCACGGAAAGCTGGCTGAACATCTCCCTGATATCGCAGGTCTACGTAACAATCGTCCTCAAGTATGGGCATGTTGTGCTTGTGGGCGATTTTAAGAATCGCCTTCCTGCGGTCCGCTGAAAGAGTCGATCCGGTGGGATTCTGATGCTCGGGAATCGTATATAAATATTTTGGTTTTTCACCATTAGCAACCAATTCCGTGATCTGATCATCTAATGCTTCCGGAATAATCCCACCGTCATCTATTTCTACACCCCTGATATCAGCTCCAAATCGGCGTAGTTGGTTAGTAGTTCCCATGTAAACGAACTGCTCAGCCAATACAATATCGCCTTCGTTGGTAAGGGCTTGTATAACCAGACCGATTGCTTCACCCGAACCATTGGTCAACGCTATCTCTTCAGCAGAAACTGTAAAACCACGATCTGCTGCCAACTTACGGGCCGTAAACTCACGCAGTTCTAAGGCTCCTAATTGCTGAGGATAGTAGGCCATCTCAGCTAAAACTTTTTCACTGTCTGAATCAACAGCGGTCTGAAGTGCCTGAATCAGGCCGTCCATCGGAAGAGTTTCGGGTGCTGGGTACGCAACGGCAAAATCATATTTTGCATGCGCTACAGGGTTCAGAGGTGTATCTGTCGAGGTCTCTGAGAAAAGAGTGTCGTAACTAAACGTTTCCACCATTTTTTAAGATCCTAATCAAGGTATTGCCATCGTTGTTTCATATTATTCGAACGGATGAAGCTTACTGTCGATCTGAGCGATCCGCAGAATTAATACGCCACTATAAGCTGATATACACTGCACCAACCGACAAAATAGGTTGTTAGTTACCGAATTCTCTCATGTTGATTAGGAGATTTACCCATGCGTGGACTGGCGTTTCACGGAAATAGCACTGCTGAGGTCATAAATTTTCCCGATGTCAGCCCTGGTACAGAGCAGGTTTTAATCAAACTTCGTTCTTCCGGCCTGTGTGGTTCAGATTTTAGCCGGTACCGGGCACAAGGCCCAAATGAACACCTCGGTGAACTCATCCGACCCGGGCACGAACCATGCGGAGAAATTGTCGCTCTAGGGCCTGATGTAAAGGGGTTGAAAGTCGGAAGTAGGATAATTCAACATCATTATGAAGGGTGCCTAGAATGTGAATATTGCCTTACCGGTTGGCAACAACTTTGCGAGGTAGTCGATAAAAAAAATATTACGGAGGTTCGATGCATGGTGGACATGGCGATTATATGATTGCTCA
>CAJWJL010000181.1:0-4634 GCA_913042135.1 uncultured Chloroflexota bacterium
CTCCGTCCACGAGTTAGCGCCCTCTTCAAAATCATCAAGTTGGAGTTTGATAATACAAAAATGATGTTTACTCGGGGCCTGATATACTTCTCCTACTTCTGAAAGGACATTTTTTTACTTGTTGATTACAAAAAATAATGGTCACATAACCATTTTAAATAACCAAGTGCGAGTTTGATGAAGAACAAAAGATCTATATGGGAAAATTATATTGTGAATCTGGCACACTGGGAGAGACGACTGCGTCTAGGCAGCGGGTTAATTCTGGTAGCCTTTGTTGTCCCGCATTTGACCAACCATGCACTGGGAATATTTTCTTTTGAGGCCATGGAGGCGTTGCGAGATTGGCTGGCACTTATCTGGAGAAGCACAGCTGGTACTGTTTTGCTTTACGGAGCAATGGCGTTACACTTCGCCCTGGCGCTCTATTCATTGTTCCGACGAACAACTTTGCGTATGTCAGCTTGGGAGGCCGCACAGTTGATCCTGGGTTTAGCAATCATTCCCTTGCTTGCTTTTCACGCCATCTTTAACAGGATGGTGTGGGAACTCACCACGACCGAGGTGGACTACCATTTGGTCATTGCAACTATTTGGTATACAGACTTTGAAACGTGGCGGATCATCCTGTTAGTGCTGGTGGTCTGGGTTCATCTTGCCATAGGATTACATTTCTGTTGGCGCGTGAAATCACACTATCCTACGTTCTTGCCATTTTTGTACGCCATCTCCGTGTTGTTGCCTGTACTGGCTTTATTGGGATTTATACGCAGTGGCTTGAATCCGGCTTATTCGGGAGGAGAAAAATACGTCGATCAGATGTTGAATTCACCATTCAACACCAAACTTCAGTTCATCCTGAGTCTGGAGCCTGTCACAATATGGACGTTTGTAGTGCTATTGCTGGCCGTCTTGCTGGCTCGAGAAGTCAATCGAATTTATGCAAGGCGCTATGGTGTGTTTCGGTTACAACATACCGGGGATAATTATATATCGGTGCCTGTGGGCCGCAGCATTCTGGAAGCTTTAAGGGCCGCCGGGATTCCACACGCCTCCGTGTGTGGAGGCCGAGCCCGTTGTACCACTTGCCGTGTGCGCATATCACGTGGGTTAGATCTGCTACCGCCGTCAGGCCAATTGGAAGATACGGCACTCAGGCGAATCAACGCCCAACCTAACGTGCGACTAGCTTGTCAAACTCGTCCACAATCCGACGTCACTATTACCCCCATGGTGCCCACTAACGTCACACCGGAGGCGTCTTACAAAGCTGGCGGATTGTCCGGCAGCGAACAAAATATTGTTGCCATGTTCGTCGACCTAAGGGGTTCTACTACGCTTGGTCAGAGACGCATGCCTTACGACGTGATATTTATTCTAAACCAGTTTTTCGCGGAGCTTGCGGAGGCCTTGTCTGCCACCCGGGGGCATTACGCCCATTTCACCGGTGACGGCCTGCTAGCATTGTATGGTCTCGAGGGAAAATTTCAGCAAGGCTGTCGTGACGCCCTGACGGGAGCTACTGAGATGCTCGATCGCTTGGAATTACTGAACAAGCGCTTGAGCGACGAACTAGATGAACCGCTGCGTATTGGAATAGGAATACATTCGGGCGAAGCTATCGTCGGCACCATGGGGCCGCCCAAGGCACCCACTCTTTCTGCGATTGGCGACAATATCAACATAGCCGCACGCTTGGAGGCCGAGACTAAAGTGTTCAAGTGCAATATCATAGTTTCGTCGGATACCATCAGGCATGCTGGATTGATACCAGATCCAACTATGGAACACAAAGTGGCTCTGCGCGGGCGCGAGGGTGAGATCACGGTATTGGTAATGGATTCGGTCAACGATATCCCAGGATTCCACCATTCATGATCAATGGAGTGACAGGAATTGGTGTAAAGCAAAATGGACCTGCAGGCAAGAGAATTCATACAGAACACCACTTAAGATACTGTCTCATTTGGGCTAATAATATATCAAATCGCAGCCGCAATTGCTTTTCCAAGATCTGCCGTTTTCCCTTTCCCACCCATATCAGGTGTCAATTCCATACCACTCCGAAGAACATTTTCAATTGCATTCACAATCATGTCATGTGCATCGACGTAGCCAAGATGCTTGAACATCATTGCCCCTGCCCAAATTGCTCCAATCGGGTTAGAAATTTTTTGTCCATAAATATCTGGAGCCGAACCATGCACTGGTTCGAACATAGATGGGAATTCATGTGTCGGATTAATGTTCGCAGATGGAGCAATCGCGATTGTTCCGGTACACGCTGGGCCTAAATCTGAAAGTATATCGCCAAACAAATTACTTGCAACAACTACATCAAAATGCTCAGGCATGCGCACAAAGTTAGCAGTAAATATATCTATATGGTACTGATCGACAATTATGTCAGGATAACTTTTGGCCATTTCTTTTACACGCTTATCCCAGAAAGGCATTGAATGGATAATGCCATTTGATTTCGTTGCAGATGATAAGTGTTTAGCATCGCGAGAGTTTGCTAAATCAAAGGCATACTTTAAGATTCTATCGGTGCCACGCCGGGTAAAAATACTTTGCTGAGTGACGATCTCATGTTCGGTCCCCTCATATTGAATTCCGCCTATCGCTGAATATTCACCTTCCACGTTTTCTCGTACAACGTAAAAATCTATGTCGCCGGGATTCTTGTTTGCTAAGGGACAGGGAACCCCTTCAAACAAACGCACTGGCCTTAAGTTAACGTATTGATCAAATTCACGACGGATTGGAATCAACAAGCCCCATAATGATACATGATCCGGGACCGACGGAAAACCTACAGCACCCAGGTATACAGCATCGAAAGGGCGTAACTGATCAATTCCATCTTCTGGCATCATTTGTCCCGTTTTGAGATAAGCTTCACAAGACCAGTTAAATTCTGTCCAATCTAATTTTAAACCGTTTTTCAAAGCTGCAGACTCTAGTACACGTACACCTTCTGGCATAACTTCCTTACCAATGCCGTCACCTGGAATTAAAGCTATTTTTAATTTTTTTGTCATAATCGATTATCAAAGATTTAGGTTTTAGACTGAGATATAAAATTTGGATGAAAATGAGTTTATCTATAAAGGTTATCAAATGACAGTCTTTCCTGACTCAATTACTAAGCAAACACCTCTGGTTTGGTATTTACCAGGTCATATGCCTTGGAAGTTATGTGAAAAACTAACAGATTTGGGAGTCTCCATTATTAACAACAAATCAGATAACTCCACCTGTATTGATAGAAAACTAATAACTGGTGCAAGTCCATTAGCCGCTAACGAACTAGGGAAATTAGTTGCCAATACTTTATTAAATAATTAAGTAAGTAAAACATGGAAATGTTACTTTTTCAATCAAGTGTGACGGCTAATAGACACCTATATGGACACCAATATAGTTAGTTTTTCCAGATTTATATAGTCTAATTATTACTAAAAACACCGTTCTTATATCTGCCGATGGTACGGCTTGTGTCGGCATAGACTACAGGGGTTTGACGTGAGAATTAGTCGGCAATACTGATGAGTTTTTACGATTAAACATTCCAATTTAATCTGGGATAGTTTACAATGTTTAATTTCCCCGGGGAGTTCAAAATGTTCCAGGAATTCGTGGACGAGCGTATCGAAGGAGACGGTGCTACTTTGTTCGTCCGCCGCGCTGGACCCCAAGGTGCGCCACCGCTTGTACTTCTGCATGGTTATCCGCAGACATCTGCCATGTGGCACGGTGTGGCACCAATTCTGGCACGCTCGTATCAGGTTGTCTGCCCGGATTTGCGCGGATATGGTCGATCAGACAAACCAGCGTCAAATGCGTCGCATCAGTCTTATTCAAAACGCGTTATGGCCAATGACATCATCGCAGTCATGCAGCGTTTGGGACATGAACGGTTTCTGGTTGGTGCCCATGATCGGGGTGCGCGGGTGGCGCATCGGATGGGTCTGGATCATCCTGATCGCGTCAAGGCCATGGTTTTACTCGACATCGCACCTACCCGCGAAATGTATGCTTGTACCAGCGCCGAATTCTCGCATGCTTACTGGCACTGGTTCTTCCTGACCCAGCCAAGGCCACTGCCTGAACAAATGATCGGTAATGATCCCGAAGGGTTTTGGAAGCTGAAATGCTTTAATCAGGCACAAGGCAATAACCCGTTTTCTCCCGAAGCTCTTACTGAATACCTAAGTGCCTTCGCCGATCCGGACGTCATTCATGCAAGCTGCGAAGACTACCGTGCTGCCGCGGGCATCGACATCGAACATGATGACGCAGACCAGGGCAAAAAACTCGACATGCCCATCCTGACGCTCTGGGCGAAACGCGGAGTAATCGAAACTTGCTTTGACGCGCTTAGCCTCTGGCGTCAGCGGGCCGAAAGGGTTGAGGGCGAAGCTCTCGACACCACACATTACATGGCCGAAGAAATCCCCGACGATATCGCCACGCGCATGTCCCATTTCTTCAGTCACAACATAATCCATGCGGAGACCGCCGAATGAACCGAACGCTTTATGCACGTGGCATATCAGCCCTGATATTCAGTATCCTGTACACCGGCTTAGTTGAGATGCAGGAGCTGGAAGAGCTTGATGATTAATGGG
>CAJWJL010000182.1:0-4627 GCA_913042135.1 uncultured Chloroflexota bacterium
CGTGAAATGCAAATGTTCCAGTGGCCATGGAACTTACTCTTCATCATCTTCCTGCTAACCGGGTATCTTATTCCTGTACCAATGTGGCTATTCAAGCGAGTTAGAACTAATATCGCTCTGATGTTCTGGACTTCGATCCTAGTAAATATCGGAATGTGGCTTGAAAGATTTTTGATCATCGTGCCTGGCCTTGCACGTAGGACCCCGTTCGTATACACATGGGAGGCGTATCGCCCAAGCCCGGTTGAGTGGACAATTTTCATTTGGTCGTTCTGTTGGGTTACGTTCCTCATGCTGTTGTTCTCCAGGTTCTTTCCACTCGTTCCGTTGTTTGAACAGAAAGAGAGCCAGGTATTTACCGAAGACGTAACAATTGGTCGGGCAAAGGTTCCGGCAATTGTCAGGGAAGCTGACTAGAGGACTTTCTGATGAGCACACAAAGTATTCTTGGACTATTTCAACAACCCGAACTCGCAGCTGATGCGATGGACGGGCTCAAAGAGGCAGGATTCGAGCTTGGTACATTCGATGTATTAACTGGTACGCCTTACCCTGAAGGTGCATTCGGTGAATATGTGCCACAACACCGATTGTTTAGATTTCCTGCATTCGGGGCGATTATCGGTCTAACACTTTCGATTTTCTTAACCGCAGTAACTCAGTTGGCTTATCCAATGGTGACCGGCGGGAAACCAATACTTTCGATTTTCGCCATGTTGATAATCATGTATGAAATGACAATGTTATCCGGTGTCATAGCAACCGTAATTGGAATTGTTTTCGAGTCTCGACTGCCAAACATGAAACCCGGCGTTTATGACACGCGAATTACTGAGGGCTGGATTGGCGTTGTAGTGACATTTGACGATGATTCGAAAGTCGCCGAAGCACAGAACGTACTTAATAAAGCAGGTGCCCTGGAGATAAAAACAGCGTAATGAATGGGTCCCTAGCAAATTTCAAGCCAATGATTGTAGCAACCCCAAAACGTCGTTTTTACGTACTTATGGGGATTGTCCTGCTGGCATTTATCACTACATCTGCATGTGCCGTGCAGGAATCGAACACCTATCCGGTAGAGTTGTTCTCTGAAATGCATTATTCCCAAGCATACAAGGCACAAGAACCTCCCCGTCTCGCACCTTTAGCCGATTCAGTAGTCTTCGTATCGACGGGTCATCCTGATTCAGTATCAAGGGTGCCTAACAAACGTTCTCGAACCTACGATCCCGTGATCGCTGGCAATCTATATAAAGTGAATTGTTCTGTCTGTCACGGTATAACTGGTCTGGGAGATGGCAAGGCAGTCCGCCACATTACTTCAAATTCGAGTTTTTACGCCAGCAACGAAGGGGCACCTTACAAGTCTCCTCCAAACCTCATAGAATCTGCAGCCAACCGCTTAAACGAACGTGAAATCATGTTCAGGTTCGTCTCAGGATGGAACGGTCCAGTAATGCCTGAATTTGGCAAACTTCTGGCCGAAGAAGACATCAGAGACATCGTGAATTACATCTTCGATGATTCAACTGGCCTCAGCAAATAAGTTCGAGCTGTTGAATCTGCGGAGCATATCCGCAATGTTCTGTGATCGTTGACACAGAAAAATACGGACCCATAGCAACTGGGCTCTTGTTTAAATTGATCAGGTCGCACACGCTCTCCAACAAAAATATCGTAATTGCATCGCCGATACTACTTTTCGTCGTGATGATGATTACATTCGGATGCATCCGAGAAGAGGACATCACACTTGAACAACGGATGCATCAATTAACTAATCAGTTAATGTGTCCCGTTTGTGATGCTCAAACGATAGATGGATCTAATGCACAAATATCTAAAGATATGCGTGCAAAGGTTCAAGAATTGCTTAACGAAGGCAAGTCCAACTCAGAAATCAAGGACTATTTCGTCCTACGATATGGTGAAGATATCCTGGCAGCTCCAAAAGGTATCGGATTTAATCTTTTGGCATGGATCATGCCAGTATTCATCTTTCTTGCTGGAATTTCGATCGCGTTTTTGGCTCTAAAAAATATGCGGCGCGCCAATACGAAGGCTGCACTGACAGTTACATCTAACCAACACGATCTTTCCGAATATTTAAAACAGGTCGATACTGATTTAGGTATTTACGAAGACAAAATTTCTCAGGATCGCAATCCACATAACCAATCTGTAGACGAGATAAAATCTTAATGGCAGAACTTGGCACAATGGCCCTACTAATCGGTCTTGGAGTGAATGCGTACTCGTTATTGGGATCAGTTATCGGCGTAAAGATTGGCCTGCCTGAATTAATAGTCAGTTCACGTCGGGCCTTATACATGTCCATTCTTTCTGCAAGCGTAGCATCAACTGCTTTAATCGCTGCCTTCGTCCAAAATGAATTCGCGATTAAATATGTTGCTGATCATTCAAACACGATCATGGACCGGGCGTATGTCTGGGTCGCTTTTTATTCAGGAAACGAAGGATCACTTTTATATATCGTCCTGATATTGTCAATCATCTCATCGATATCAGTAAGGTTCGCACCAAAGCAACTCGCCCGCAGTATCCCGTGGACCATTGCAATATTGGCCGGAGTGCAACTTTTTTACTTTTTTGTATTGTCTTTCTTTGCAAACCCATTCGAGTTACTTGAAACAGTTCCTGCAGAAGGGCGTGGAATAAACCCACTTCTAACTCATCCTGGAATGTTCAGCCATCCACCATTACTAATGGGTGGGTTAATTGCAATAACGATACCGTTTGCTTTCTCATCCGGGGCTTTACTTGCTGGAAATTATGGTGATGATTGGGTTAACGTAGCGAGAATTTCCGCGATTCTTGGCTGGGGGGTTCTTGGTACAGGCATGCTACTGGGGGCTTGGTGGGCATACACCATTCTTGGTTGGGGTGGCTACTGGGCGTGGGACCCGATCGAAAACGTTGCACTCATGCCATGGCTCGTGATGACAGCCTTTGCTCATTCCATCATGGTTCAAAAACGACGCGGAATGTTTCGAATGTGGAACGTCGCACTACTCAACATTGCTTTTGTGCTTGCGCAACTTGGGATGTTCATCAACCGGGGGGGGCCGGTCGTCAGTGTACATTCTTTTGCCGCTTCTACACTCGGCATGATTTTTCTTGGGTTCCTGATGTTCTCCCTAATATTTGCATTTACGTTATTTCTATGGCGAATGCCTCATTTAAAATCCGATCGAGCTATGGAATCATTCCTATCACGAGAGGCTTCGTTTCTAGTAAACAACTTCCTTTTTCTCGCAGTTATGGGCATAACACTTTGGGGAGTCCTTTTTCCTTTGTTTTCGGACCTTGCCCGAAACGTATCAGTGAGTGTTTCAGCACCCTACTTCGATCGAGCGAACGGACCAGTGCTACTTGGTATCGTTGTCATGATGGGGGTTGGCCCATTGCTTCCTTGGCGAAAAGCTTCATCCCGTTCCCTTAGGCAATGGTTTATCTGGCCTACAGCAGTTGGCATACTCACGATACTAGTGTTGCTAAGCCTAGGAGTAAAACGCCCTGTAGCAATTTTCTCTTTTGGAGTTATTGCGTTCGTCGCCTTTGCCATTCTTGAGGAATGGGCAAGAGGAACCTTGGCACGCCACCGCAATGGGGAGAATTGGGCCAAAGCATGGTGGAAGCTTGTAAACGGCAACCGCCCGAGACACGGCGGTTACATCGTTCACATTTCAATCCTAATGCTAGGACTGGGTATCATCGGCACAAATTTTTATCAACAACGGACCGATGGTGCACTCGAAATCGGTCAGAGTCTTGTACTTGACAACTATCGAATCGAATATGTCGATAACGGCGACTCCAGCAGACCCGACCGTATCGCGAAATGGGCTGAACTTTCGGTCTACAACATAGATGTAAATAGCTATGTAATTGAAAAATCTGCAGCGAAAGCACAAGGCTCTACTGGTTTCACCCTAGACGACAGTACACTTAGACCCGGAGATCGACTAATTAGTCAGATAAATCCTTGGCATGGGTTCTACTTGGATTTCAACATGGCTTCAGTACGTTCGGGTATTAGATCTACCATTATCGAAGATCTTTATGTTATCCCACGCGATTTCCTACCGGATGGACGAGTATCACTTGCAGTAAGCATAAATCCACTAGCTTGGTGGCTATGGGCAGCAGGGCCAATTTTCATACTTGGCACCATGGTAGCTCTCTGGCCTCAAGCCGCCGACAGGCCAGATACTCAGATGAAAACGCGAATAACAAGAGAGAGTGAGATCTGATGGCCATCATTTTGGGGACCACTGTCGCACTACTTTCCATTGCGATCATAGTCTATCCATTTCTAGGATCAAAAAAATACAAATTAATTTTTGGAAAGCTAGGAACACGCGATGACCTACGCGCGGAAAGACTGAGGATTTATAGCAAAATACATGATCTAGAAGCAGATCTTGCATCTGGAGACCTAACAGACTCGGAGTTCCTGCTCATACGAGATCAATTAAGAGTGTCGGCAGCAAGGTTACTCAAACAAGAATCAGTACCACGTAGGTCCCACGATAGCGATGAACTCGAAGAAGAGATTGCCCGTCAAAGAGAACAATCTCGACAGGCTTCAGAAGATCGTGACGTA
>CAJWJL010000183.1:0-4598 GCA_913042135.1 uncultured Chloroflexota bacterium
AATTATTTCGCAGTTGCCACACACAACCTGTACTCATGAAATGTCCGACAATTTGCAAAAAAAGGCTGAGGGTAAATAACCCTCCTATTAGAATCCAAAACCTCATGCCGAGAGTATGCCACAGAACTGGCGCGCCGATAGTCGCCCGGCACTAATACGAATAGGTAGGTGGGTGTCAGGGTGCTGAAATGAAAACTCCTGTTGCCAAAGTATGGGGCATCACTGATAATTAGCGAGTCTAGGCAATTTAGTCTAGCAACGAGACCGAATAAATTTAGCCAGTAAGTAAGGTGTTGTAATGCATTTCGCCATGCGCACTGTTATCGTAGGAATCTCTAATGTTCCCGTGCTAAGCTCGTCACTCAATTCGGTTTATTTCGCGTGCTATAGCGATGAAGCAACTTCCGTCGCCGGATCCTATACCGGCGTCTGTTCCTAATCTGATTATTTGTTCAGATATTAGTGAACGGACCGGACGCATCAGTCCAGTGATTGATGCATGAAAAGATTCTCTTTTTTATCCCTTTAATCTGGGAATATTCCAGGTTTTGGAGTTGCTGTTATGATTTCTGATTTCGTATTCGATTTTCGATTTACTGGCGCCATTGGCCCTGAAGTTTTAGGTGGTAAGGCTTTTGGTCTAGCCAAGATGATGCAGATGGGCATCAATGTCCCGGCAGGATTCACAGCTTCAACAGAAGCTTGCAAGCTTTACTACGACCAGAACAGAGACCTGCCAGAAACGTTCTGGCAAGAGGTTGACGACCACTTAGATAAGCTCGAAGCACAGACCCATAAGAAGCTCGGTAGTGAAACCGATCCATTGCTTGTATCGGTCCGTTCTGGGGCACCTGTCTCAATGCCAGGAATGATGGACACTGTGCTCAACGTTGGATTGAACGATTTAACGGTTGAGGCATTGGCATCAAGCTCGAGTAATCGTCCGTTCGCCTTCGATTCTTACCGTCGATTACTGCAAATGTATGGAGAAGTCGTACTCAAAATAAATTCTGGCCAGTTCGAGTACGAATTGAACAAACTCATGGTCGATCCAAACTTGTCCAATCCAGCCGAGATTCCGATCGAAGCACTAGAAGAGTTGGTCAACACATATAAGCTTATTATCACCGAAGAGTCTGGTGGCCAGTTCGTCCAGAATCCACGAGAACAAATACGCAATTGCATCACCGCAGTATTCGATTCTTGGAATGGTAAACGGGCAAGGATATACCGTCGGAATGAGAGAATTTCTGATGATATTGGCACCGCAGTAAGTATCGTGGCGATGGTGTTTGGAAACCTGGATGAAGAATCAGGTACCGGGGTTTGTTTTACTCGAAATCCTTCGACCGGTGAAAAAGGCTTATTCGGAGAGTTTTTGCAATCTGCGCAAGGTGAAGATGTAGTGTCTGGAACTAGAACACCAGATTCCGTCCTAGCGATGGCTCAGGTTCTACCCGCTGCGTACACCCATCTTGTCGAGCACGCTGAGAAGCTTGAGCGGTACAACAGCGATATGCAAGACATCGAGTTTACGGTCCAACATGGGCAGCTTTTTATCCTGCAAACTCGTGATGGGAAGAGGACCGCACGCGCAGCGGTGAAGATTGCAGTTGATTTTGCAAATGCTGGGCTCATTTCGATCGAAGAAGCGATTATGCGAGTTGATCCTGCAGATCTTTCTCAGTTACTGTTACCTCAGTTGCCGAGTGATCATAAATTTAACGTTGCGGCTCATGGACTCGCAGCATCACCGGGGGCAGCGGCCGGTTTCCTAACACTTGATGCCGATTTCGCTGAAGAGCGCGCTAAATCAGGCGATCCGATCATTCTCGTTCGTCCCGAAACGTCACCTGATGACATACATGGATTCTTTGTAGCTGATGGGATTCTAACGGCGAAAGGTGGATTGACTTCTCACGCTGCCGTTGTGGCACGCGGCATGGGAAAGCCATGTGTCGTCGGGTGTAAATCACTCGATATTGACCTCGATCGTCGTGAAGTGTCACTTGATGGTGTAATAGTGAGTGAGGGTGCACTTATCACGATTGACGGCACTTCAGGGTCGGTGATACTCGGGAAACCAGAATTATCTGAACCGTCGACCGATATTGAGTTGGATTTATTGCTTAAATGGGCAGATTCCAGACGTCGATTGAGGGTGATGGCAAACGCCGATACGCCAGAAGATGCAGCGAACGCTCGAAAGTTTGGTGCGGAGGGAATCGGTCTGTGTCGTACGGAACACATGTTTTTCGGAGAGGACAGACTCCCGAAAATCCAGAGCATGATTCTTGCTGCTGACAAGGAGTCCAGAACTGAAATTCTTGCCGAACTACAGCCGTTTCAATCGGAAGATTTCTTCAAAATCTTTCAGGAGATCGATCAAGATCAGGTGATCATCAGGCTTCTTGACCCTCCGTTACACGAATTCATGCCAAATCGAGCGGACGTAGCTGATTCAGAAGTAATTCGACGCATTGACGAACTTTTGGAAGTTAACCCAATGCTCGGAATGCGCGGTTGTCGACTGGGCCTGGCGTATCCGGAGATCTACGAAATGCAGGTCAGTGCTATTGCTGACGCAGCGATCAATATTCACGAGCTCACTGATCAATGGCCGCAGGTAAAAATCATGTTGCCTATGGTGGGGTTTTCAACCGAAATGGAGAGGCTGCGCTGTAGCACCGAAGAAACTTTGCAGAAACACGGAATTCTTGGAATCCAGATTGGAATGATGGTCGAACTACCCAGAACTTGTTTGGCCGTAGATCAGTTCATCAATTCCGCTGATTTTTTTAGTTTCGGAACTAATGATTTGACGCAGACCACTCTTGGATTCTCTCGTGACGATGCAGAGCATAGGTTTCTGGATAGTTACCTTGACACAGGGATTCTAGAAACCAATCCATTTGAGACTCTGGATAAGCCCGGAGTGGGCCAACTAATTGGTATCGCTACCCGTTCGCTGAGTCGCACCAGCAGAAACGTAGAGGTTGGCGCATGTGGAGAACATGCAGGTGATCCGGCTT
Source organism: uncultured Chloroflexota bacterium (assembly GCA_913042135.1). GTDB lineage: Bacteria > Chloroflexota > Dehalococcoidia > Lucifugimonadales > Lucifugimonadaceae > Lucifugimonas. The sequence goes on from CAJWJL010000183.1 coordinate 3,033, forward strand.
CGATCGATTACTTTAATGAACTTGGGCTGAGCTACGTCTCTTGCTCACCTTTCAGGATCCCGGTAGCTCGTCTTGCTGCTGCGCAGGCCGCTATAAAAACGTGACCGCAGTGGTGTGCATTTCATTGCGATACGCCTGCCTGAATCACATTACAGGATAGATTTGACAAGGCTAATACTGATATGACACGGCGAGACCAATTGGAACGTCGAAAATAGAATATAAGGTGGATGAGACCGGTCATTGAACGCCTCATGAATAGCACATGTAAAGGGTCGCCGATACTCGCCACGCACTAAGACAAATAGGTAGGTGGGTGTCAGGGTGCTGAGGCTATGGATTCACATGAAGTCTTTGGAAGCGAACAACTTCCTCAACCCTTTACTGATACTCAGTGTGATGAAAGCAAGAATAGGCGCACCTATGCCGACATAGCCAAGCGCAGCATAGACTCCACCAAGCATCATAGCCCCATCATCAAATACATCAACAAAAATAACAATCGCCGCAATTACAGCGAAAAATGCCACCCACACTAAATAGTGCTTGCGGTATCCATAGAAGAAGTAACGTAATTTGCTCATAACGTCGAGAGTATGCCACAGCTCGTCAAACTACTGAGACCAGTGACCACAAAAGAGACAATACAGCCAGCATGAAATGTACTTACGGGGCTAATCACATGTGGGAGGCGGGCAGACAGATTGATATGGGAAGTATTGGCTTGTACCCTTAGCCGGACTTATTAGCGGCTGCAAAATGATCGTGTCACGTGCCCAGTCAAGCGAGATTCGCGCAGACACAATGGAGGTATCCTGATGGCGTCTGAACAAGGAGATGTTAGGTCAGAGCTCCCTGCCTGCCCGGCGGAGCGTCCCGAACAGTGGAGCGGTGTGCGTGTGGGAGGGATGGTGAAAACGCCCATGTTCATCAGCCTCCAAGAACTTACTGCGATGCCGCAAGTCGAGAGCATGCAAGACGTGAAGTGTTACGACGGATGGGTCGCCCCAGGACAACTGTGGGAGGGTGTGGACCTTTCGGCCGTCCTCTCTCTCGCGGGATACTCAGAGGACGCTGGATTCGTCAGCGCTTCGTGCCTCGACTTTCGGTCTAGCTTGACTCTTGAGGAGGCCCTGGCAACGGGTACTATGCTGGCCCTCAAGCTCAACGGCCAACCGTTACCCGAGAAGCACGGTGGCCCGTGCCGGCTGGTCGCGGCGGATAAGATGGGTCCTCATTTCGTGAAACTGCCGGAACGGATCGAGGTGACACGCGAGGCACCGGACGCGTGATCAGGGGGGTTCTGCAGAATCTCTATTCGGAGGTTCGAGTCCCGCAGGCTCCACCAAACTGAAAACAATCTGAAGAAGCCCTCTCAGAAACGTGGAGGCTTTTCGGTTAATTGACCCAATGTTGACCCGATAGCCCCAAATAAATAGGTGATCGGCAGTATGGATTCTAGGTCAAATAAAAAAACAATTTCTCGCTATTGACTGTTCGGTGTCGCACTCACCAACGCTTCAACATGAACTTCATCTTGCAGAACCCAAAAACGGCTGGTCGGAG
>CAJWJL010000184.1:0-4546 GCA_913042135.1 uncultured Chloroflexota bacterium
GACGAAGTCGTAACAAGGTAGCTGTACCGGAAGGTGCGGCTGGATCACCTCCTTTCTAAGGAGTTCCTCATATGACTTATGCTGGAATAATCGCTTTTCGTTAGTACCCGCGGTGGGTAAACGGCGAGAATGCGGCCAGCGTAATTAATGTCATGTCGAGGCTACCTAGGTCGACCAATAGGCGACTGGATGCGAGAATTTTCTTGAGCGAGATTCCTGAACTTGGTGTTCAGTTGATTTATCAACTGGGTCCCAGGGGAGTGGAAGTGGCTCGTCAGTTCGGACATTCAGTTTTAAAAACCTGTTGAACCAAAATTCATAGACTCTTTTCAGAGTCTCAAAACTTCGAAACTTAGATATTCTTTCTGTTCACTGTTCAATCTGTTAAGTCGTTTAGATTGAGATCCGGCCCGGCCGGATCTCTTCGCGCCGGTTGGGATCTTAATTGGAATTGAATTGTGGATTGTTACTACACAATAGCTTGTTAGCAGTAGTAAAATTTCTCTCTGTAGTCAGTCCGTTTTTATTTGTGTGACATGCAACACAAGGGCCCGTAGCTCAGCTGGTTAGAGCGCTACTCTGATAAAGTAGAGGTCGGATGTTCGAGTCATCCCGGGCCCACCAAATTTCGCCAGCGACACCCATCTTTCCTGTTCTTGTCGGTTCGCAACATTGAGTTTGAATTTTCCACGATTACTAAAACAACGGGCGCGGGGAGATCTTTCCCTTTCCCTCGGAGCTTTGATTGCGGTTCTTCTAGCTACCACCACGGTAGCCGGGGGACCTGTTTATCTCCGTTCTCTTGAGCGTGTGGGTATGGCTGATGTCGTAAAACTGGTTGGGCCATACAACAAGAACGTAAGCGCTATTTCAGATTGGATTCCACTTGAACACGTAGAGATAACGCGGGCTAATTCAGTCGTTGATTCTGCAGTGAGTGAACAGTTAGAACCTCTTATCGAACGGCGTTCTACACGCATAAAGTCTCGTTCACATTTTTGGGCACTCGATGATGGTGACCCAAACACCCAGATAGAGACTGTGCGCGGAGAATTTGCATCCAGAGCTTATTTCCATGAAATGGAAGGTTTAGATCAAGTAGTTACATACGTTGATGGAAGAGCTCCGACTTCTAACTTACGTATCGATGAGGACGATGACATGGTGGTGGAGGTTGCGATTTATGAAAATCGGTCAAGAAGGATTCGGCATGGTGAGGTACTTGAGGATCTAAGAGTCGGTGACCTTGTTTTGGCGTCCTCGGAATCGCGTGGATTTGGCAGTGTGAAGGGTGAGATTGTGGGAATTTTTGCTGCTAATGATTTGAGGGACCAATTTTGGCTTGGCAGTCCTAGCGCCATATTAGAACCTGATCCTCCTACGGTGTTTGGTGGTCGAGATAGGCCTATTGTGTTGTTTACTGCCGAAGGCGCGATCGCACCCGGGGTGGGTCCTTCTAATGCAGGGTTACCTATGAATTACATGCGTGTGTTATTTACTGATCCTGAAATGATTTCGTTAATCAAACCAGGTGTTTTTGTTGCAGCGGTTGATCATTTCGAAGCGGTTGTTAAAACCGAGTTACCTCTGGTCAAGACACTTTCTGGTATCCGTGTGGCTACTGAACGCATGGAGACAAAAATGTTGTTTCTTCGTTTGCCTGTCTTGTTATTGGCTGCGTTCGTGGTAACGGTAGTCGGATATTACTTGTTTTTAGTTTCAGGATTAATTGCCCGTAAGCGAGAATATGAGATCGTGAGGCTTAGGTCGCGTGGGCTTTCGATATTTCAGATATTTCGGCTACAAATTATTGAAGGTGTAGTGGTTATCGTATTGCCGGCTTTGATCGCACCGCTACTGGCGGCGTTGGGAATAGGTTTAGCGGGCAAATTACCCGTATTTAAATCTTTGACTGGTGGTAGCCACTTACCAGTTGAGCTTTCTTCGTTCGTTTGGGTTTGGTCAGGGATTACCGCTCTACTAGTTTTTTTAATTTTGCTTACACAAGTATTGGTCGTTGCTCGCTCGGGTATTTCTAGTGTTGATCGTTCGAGGGCGCGTCCAGATCGTCCTCCAATATTTCAAAGATTTTATTTGGATATCTTGATAATCATTCTTGGTAGTTTTTTCGTATGGGAAATTTCCAGTCGCGGGATCGCTACAGCTCATAGAGATGGTGGGATTGCCACTGATATAACTCTGTTATTTGCCCCGGTCATGCTGCTGATATCCACAGCGTTATTGATACTTCGTTTGTTTCCGGTAGTTGCAAGGGTTTCTTATTCGATTGCTACCCGATTTACATCCGCTTCCTTGGCCATAGGGTTTTGGAGGTTGGGGAGGGATCCGTACTGGTATTCCTGGCCTATCCTGCTTCTTATTTTAGGAACGGGACTTGGAGTTATGGTCGGGACGTTAGGATCAACCTTGGAACGTAGTGCCATAGAACAAATTTACTACGATAACGGTACTAGTTTACGGATTTTACCTGGTGGTATGAGTACGAAGGTTGACTCGGAAGATATATCGGAAATTGAGGCTGTCAATGGTGTAAATTCGGCGACGATGGCATTTCGCCAAATTGCTAAGTTTGGCACAACCAACCAAGGTCCGACATTCAAAGTTTTTGGAATCGATTCAGAGAGTTTTGGGGATATCGCTTGGTTTAGAGATGATTTTTCTGAAAAATCCATTGAGGATCTATTAGTCAATCTGAACATCGCTTCTTCAAAACCACCGCCGCTGATATTGCCCCCAGGCACGTTGAAAATCACTGCATGGACTAAACAGGATCCTTATGTAACAGATCATTTCTTTTGGATTGTTTTAAAGGATGCAGAGGGCCGACAGGTTACCGTTACCTTGGGCCAAATAGGTGATAGATGGTTAGAACAGTCCGGTGACGTGCCTACTCATCTCGTGGATCCGATTGAAATTACATCTCTACAGACCTTTATGCAGGCGGGTGGAGATGGCGGTGCGCCTACCACGTGGTTCATTGATGACCTAAAAGCAGTAGGATCTGACTTTGAACGCGTGGTGTTGGATTTTGAGTCAGAGGGTCTTTGGACTCCGTTACCGACTTCTAATGGCCTTGACGATATTTATGTTGATGCGATTGAAGATTCTGGGGTTGGCGAGCCAGGAGATGGGGTGGGCACTGTTTCATTGGAGCGTGGCACTATCGCCGGAGTTCGTGGTATTTACCGCAGCACCACTGGAGAGCCGTTACCTGCAATAGTTTCGGATAATTTCTTTGGTTTGACGGGGGCAGTTCTTGGACAGCCCGTGGTTGTGCAAATCTCTGGTGGCTTTGTCCCCATAATTCCAATCGAGACCGCTAGGCTTTTTCCTACACTTGATCCTACCGATCGACCTTTTATGATCTTAGATGTTGAAACACTTTTGGGTTTCGTCGAACTGCGCGGTCTTGTTAACATCCACGCAAATGAGATATTTGCCGATATTGACCCCATAAACCATGCCGAGGTAACAGAAGAAATTCGCGGTATCTATCGCGGGAGCACCATATGGGATAGGGGAACACGCTTAAGTCAGTCGATTATTGATCCTTTGACGGTAGCTGGTTGGCGTGGCATGAGTATTGTGTCTTTGATCATTGGAGGGTTGGCGCTCCTGTTGGGGTATGTGACTTACCTGCTTGCTAATGCAAATAGAATTACTCATGATTCGGCTTATTTACGTGCTATGGGGTTGTCGAAATCGGGGTTTATGCGTAGTGCGTTGATAGAGCATGGAATACTTGCGTTATTAGGTTGTGTTATGGGTGCTTTCGTTGGATTATTCGCCAGCAGGATGGCTGTAGATGCGATTGCCTACTCTGAAACAGGACGGGCATTGCTCCCCCCCTTCTTTCTTCAAACGATGTGGTTCCCTGTATGGATGATTTTGTTCATCGTGCTAAGCGCAGGTGTGATAGTCGTAGGGTCTTCATTTGTGAATTTTCTCCGGAGGCCGTTGCATGAGCTTACACGTTCGGTTGACTAGAAATTTTGGGTATGGATGAAGTTGATACCGACATCCAGAAACTGTGCCTGATGGAATTATTTGGATTTAATACACTCTGTTAGAGTCTTAGTAATCTAAATGTGGTGATTGAATTTTTGAGATGACGGTGAGACTTAAGTGTCAGGCGATCATAAGCACGACTTACCAAGTTTGAGGTCCGGACCTCATGGGCATCCTGTGTGTTCTGAATGTGGCCGGACTATTTGGAGTGATCCAAAAATAGCGTGTGCTGCGATTATCCCAATGGAAGATGGAATTGTCATGATCCAACGCGCTATCGAGCCGGCGGTTGGTAAGTGGAGTTTTCCTTCTGGTTATGTAAATCGCGGAGAGAAGATCGAACGTGCAGTCGAGCGTGAAGTGCTGGAGGAATGTGGGCTTGAAACGGTTGTTGCTCGATTGGTCGGACTTTATTCAAAAGAACATGACCCTGTCATTTTGTCGGTTTATGAGGTCAGCGTGACTGGGGGTGTGTTGCATTCTGCTGATAATGAAACTTTGGATGTAGGGGTTTTCA
>CAJWJL010000185.1:0-4535 GCA_913042135.1 uncultured Chloroflexota bacterium
TGAGTGTGAGTGCGGTAAATGCCGCTGTCCTGTTCACATCGTTTTGCATCCAGTATTTTTTGATCCTCGGCTGGTCGATGATAGCGTGAAGCCAGAGCGGAGTGGAGTAGATCAGGGTTGTTGCGGCGAGAGCTGCTGCCACTTGAAGCTCGTCACGTGATTCAAAAATGTTGTTAGCGATGAACGCCATGTCACTTTCACGAAATAGCAGCCAGCTGGCACTTATCAGTATGAATGTGAGGATTGTTGAAACAGATGTTGGAAATCTGAAATTTGCTGAGCCAATTGTGCGCCAGATCAAGATTAGCGCTGCGTGAAGCAGACCCCATAAAACGAAGTTCCAGGCAGCACCGTGCCAGAGCCCACCAAGGGCTAAGGTGAGGGTGATGTTGAATGCCGTTCGGCGTCGAGGGTGGCTACTGTGTTTATTTTGATTGCCACCGAGAGGTATGTATATGTAGTCACGCAACCAGCTTGAGAGCGTGATGTGCCAGCGCTGCCAGAAATCGGCAGGTGAAGATGCGAGCCAAGGGTGCCGGAAGTTGAGCGACAGTTCGATCCCGAACAGCCGCGCTGAGCCTCGAGCGATGTCGGTATAGCCGGAGAAATCGGCGAGGATCTGTACGCCGAAGGCAAGAACACCTACCCAGAGCATGGCTGATCCGGGTTGGTTGGTCGAAAAGATGTTATCGACGATCATTCCAACGTTGTCGGCGATAACCAGCTTCTTGAATAGCCCCCACACAAGTAGAGAAATGCCGGATGTGGTTTGGTCGACACTGAACTTTCGTGCTCGTTCAAACTGGGGTAACAGTGTTGATGCCCGCTCTATTGGTCCTGCAATCAGTTGCGGAAAGAAACCGATGAACAGCGCCGTGTCCAGGAAATCGCGTCGTGCATGGGTCCGTTTCATATAAACGTCGATAACGTAGCCGAGGGATTGGAACGTGTAGAACGAAATACCGATTGGAAGGATGATTTTCAGGGTTGAATCGAAGCCGATTAGCCCGATTGAGTCGAGTATCTCGGCAGCGTTGTCGACAAAGAAGCCGGCGTATTTGAAAAACGCTAGTGTGGCCAGTGAAGCCGTGACAGCAATGAATAGATACAGCCGAGAGTTTTGAGGATTGTTTTCGATTCGCCTTGCTGCGAAGTAACTCACCAATGTGTAGCCGCCGAGGATGGGTGCCATACGGGGATCGACGTAGGCGTAGAAAACGTAACTCGCACCGAGCAACAGCAGGTTTTGTAGACGGCGCTGTAGGAACCAGTAGATGCAGAAGACCAGTAGAAGTAGTACGGCATATTCGAACGATTGGAAGGTCACGGGCCCGTGACCTCGTTTGCTATCAACCATTCAGCGAAGAGCTCTGTGTAGTACGATCGGAATCGATGTTTCAGGTGATATCCATCGTAGTACATCGCAGCGTCTATCCCGAGGTTCCCGGTCAAATCCATGTATTTGATATCTTGGCTTGTGAGGTAATCTCCGAGTTCAGATGAGTACTTGGCCAGATCATCAGGCTCGTTTGGGGAACCGTCGTGATTCGGCCTTGCGGCGGTACGTATCAGTACTAGGTCCACGTCGATCTCCATAGCTGTCTGTATCAAAACGGGTAGGTATGAGTTCCGCAATTTGGACTCGAAGGTTCCGTGGAACTTCGGTTGTTGAATAATTGCAGCCTGTTCCCGCTTATTGGCCAGAGCGGATAATTGATCGACTTCAAGTTGGATCTCTTCTGGATCCATTCCAACAACTCGAGCTCCAGTAAAGTTGATGAAGTTCTGTCGGAATGCATAACCGGATACGGGGTAAATTACAGCTAATTTCTCGGTGAACCACTTTGCAAAATTTTGATCAGTTGTTCTCACGGAACGTTCAAGAGGCCTGTCTGGGTTTGTGAGGCGTCCGATAAGACCCGGATCTTTGTTGCCGGTAAATGAAATTTGGCGAGTGATTAAATCATCATGGAAGAAAATGAATACGGTATCGGGTTTATTTGTTATCGCACCGACAATGTTTCTTAGTTGCAGGTACCAAACACCTGGCCCTGTGCCGTCAATTGCCAGTGATATCGATTTATGACCTGTGATCTGTGATATATATTCGGGATCGATACGGCTATAGAGCAATGAATTTCCCAAAAAAATTATTTCAGGGTTGGCGATGTTCAGTTCATCTATCGGTGATCGATCGAATTCCTCGGCTGTGCTTGAACGCCCGAGAACTGCCGGGATAACCAACACCACAATTATCATTGCTGCCAACAGCACCACAGACCGAGGGGTAACCCTTTCCGTTCCTGTGTTTCCGTTTGTTTTAAGGCTCATGTAACCCATGGATCGAGAGTTTATTACCTGTGGGATATTGCTTGTCTCGAAGGTATTATGCACTGGAGAATCATGAGCGAACGGGAGACCAATCATCGGGAACACGAAAAATATTCAAGTTGTCGAAACGTGGCGCAGGGCTGTCAACAGCCGGGACCTTGATGGTGTCGTCATGTCATATGCACCTGAGGCGCACGTTTGGAGTCCACGTCTAGAACTAGTCTTTGGGCCTGACGGTATTCGCGGCCGAGATGTGATTAGGAAGCAGCAGCAAGTGTTCTTCGACACGTGGCCAGACGGAGTAGTTACTCGCGACGAGGTAATTGCAACGGGTAATCGTGTGGTTTTACTCGGTCAAATGGGTGGTACACACTCGATCCCCTACACCGTCCCTGGAGGTGAAACATATCCGCCCACAGGCAACGACGCTAAGGCGGAGCTGGTAGCTGTCTTCACGGTTCGAAATGGGTTGATCGTTGAGAACTTGGAGTATTACGACTACCTGAGTCTGGCGCAAAAGATTGGGCTGATTTTCCCTTAGGACAACGGCATAAGTAGCCGAGATGGCATTTCTGAATAATGAAGAACCGAAACTGATCATGATCGTGGCGTGTTCCAGATAAGCGGATCAAAGGGTCGCCGATAGACGCCCCCCGCTAATACGAATAGGTAGGTAGAAAACGTGAAGGCAAACTCAATTAAGGTCGGAGTGGAACGCGGTGAATTGCAAATTGGTACCTGGATCAACATGCTTCGTAATCCAGCGGCTTTGGTGATGTTTAAGGAGGTGGGCTTGGACTTTGTTAGGCTCGATATGGAGCATTCATCACCATCTATTGAAACCGTTTCTGATTTTGCTGTTATGGGACGGGCGTTAGATATGCCCGTTATGGTTAGGCCCCCTTTGGCAAACCGTGAATGGATAACCCGGCTCTTGGATATTGGGATTTACAACATTCACTGCCCTCAGGTTGACACGCCTGAACATGCAGCAGAAATAGTTTCTGCTTCCCGTTATGCTCCGCGTGGGGCGCGAGGCATGGGTAGTGCCACGCCAGGAAATGATTACGATGTTTCTATGCCGGTGATGGATCGACTTAAATTCACCAATGATCAGGTTTTTGTCACGGTGATGTTTGAATCTGCGCAATCGCTTGAGAATCTCGATGAAATCGCTTCGATGGATGGCATAGATGCATTGACTCTAGGGCCTCAGGATCTTGCGCAGGATTTAGGTGTGTTTGGAACACCTGCTCAGGATCGAGTGCTGGATGAAACGCGAAGTCGAATTGTTGAAGCTGCAAACAAGTACGGTAAGACCTGCGCTATGCTGGTTGGATCGTCGGAAGAGGCGCGTAAATGGCATAACCTCGGCGTGATGGTGGTGAATTATTCGAGTGAGGTTAACGTACTGATGGACGGGTATAAATCGGCAGTTAATGAGATACGCAGAGCATGAAAATCTTCATTTAATGCCTTCAAAATACCGATAAAGTCACTTACAGTGCTTCGGCAGTAAATCCAGGGGATAAATCCAGATTTACTCAATCTATTGATAATCATGGCTAAATAATTTTGTCTTGTCTTATGCAAACAGAAATGCTTTTTGCATTTTTGATGTTAATCATGCCATCTGATAACACATTCATGAGCAAACGATCGAGTGGGTGAATCGTTAGCACTCCTGAACGCCATTATTTGGGCACTCACTGGAGTCGTAACTAAAGGCGTAGGCAGGAATGTTAAGCCGATCCATATCGTAACTACTCAGGTGTGGGTCGGATTTTTGTTCCTAATGGCGATTGGATTAGTAACAGGGCATCTGCATGACTTGGCTCATGTCCAACTGCGTTCGGCACTGTATTTAGCTGGTGGAGCGCTTGTAAACACTGTGGGATCACTCGTGTTCTGGCAGGCTATTTCTCGTAGTACGGTGAGTAAGGTTTATCCAACCACGCAGAGCATCTTTATCAGTATTTCAGTTTTAGCGGGCTGGCTCTTCCTTGGTGATTCTCCACAAATCGGTGTGGTTGGCGGAGCGATTCTTATCATTGGCGGGGTGATCTTACTCAACAGAAAACGCGACGGTGTAGTGCAAAAAAACGCCGACCTGTTATTACCGTCGGAAAATGGATCCAGCGGTGACTATGTTGGTATTGGACTCGCAGGACTGACTTCGATTTTATGGGCAGTTGGATTCCTTT
>CAJWJL010000186.1:0-4522 GCA_913042135.1 uncultured Chloroflexota bacterium
AGGACCTCGCAAAACAATACGAGGCACCGTGGATTACTGACTTAGCTTTTTAAGGGTGGCCCAGAGTGTGGGGGTTCTAATTAATTGTCTGCGGTGATGAACCCCCCACTCTGGTAAATTCGGCACCCTAAAGTGTCGATTATTTGATCTGAAGAAATCCCCTATGGCTTTGTAGTATTATTTTTCCTATCACCTCGACTGATATCGAAAATTTGTCAGTACATCAATTAGCAAGTGCCAATGATGATGAATAGCAACATTCTCGGGTGCAATGGAGGAGGCTGAGTCAGTTCATCATTTAAGTTCATGGCCGCGTGTTCACCCTTTAAATAACCCCCGCGTGGGGTCCTTCAGATGCTCCTAACTCGTTTTGATGCCTTAATTGTCAAGCTGAATTGATCGATGCCTGTTTATGATCATTGATGGAGAAATTCGATGAAGAACTTCGATTATCACAGGCCCTCATCTTTGGATGAAGTCGTTAATATTCTCGAACGCACTGATCAGCAAATAAGCTTCCTTGCTGGGGGAACGGACTTGGTAGTGGCAATGCGCAACCGGCGCCTTCAGCCAGAAGTTCTTATAGATATCAAATGTGTAGAGGAGATGAACGAACTATCGTTTGACGATGACTCGATGACTCTGGGAGCTTCGGTTACTTGTCACACGGTGCGTAACGACTCTCGAGTATCCAAATTTTTCCCGGCACTAGTCGACTGCAGCCGTCTCATCGGCGGTATTCAAATTCAAGGTCGGGCAACAATAGGTGGAAATCTTTGCAATGCCGCCCCTAGTGCTGATGCTATACCTTCCCTTATTGTGTTGAACGCGATAGCGAGAATTCGTGGCTTAGTGGGTTTCAGAGAGGTACCAGTGGAGAATTTCATTATCGCCCCTGGGCAGACGGTCCTTGAGCCGAAAGAAGTTTTAGTGAGCCTTCGCATACCGTTGCCTGGTAATGGCGAAGGTGCCCGGTATCTTCGGTTCACCCCAAGAAATGATATGGATATAGCGGTTGCTAGTGCAGCAGTTAAGGTAATTGTCAGCGATAGTGGTGACGAATTCCTCGATGGACGTGTTGCAATTGGTGCCGTAGCCCCGACGCCGCTATATGTTCAAGCTGCTACACAGGAGCTATCTGGTCAACCTGTTTCTGATGTAGTCGTCGCGAGAGTTGCAGCCATGGCTAGAGAAGCAGCACAACCAATTTCAGATATGCGGGGTACTGCTGATCAAAGAAGGCATCTCACTGAGATCTTGGTGCGCCGGGCCCTGAATAGTGCGCTTGACCGAGCGACGGGGGCGAAATCATGAGTGACAGAAAAATTCAGGTGGCTGTAACTGTTAATGGCGAAGACAGAGTATTTTTATGCGAACCTCGTCAAAGTCTTCTAGAAGTCTTACGCGACGAGCTTTTTTTAACCGGGACAAAAGAGGGTTGCAACGATGGCAATTGTGGTTCTTGTAATGTTCTCCTCGACGATACCCTAGTAAATTCATGCTGTGTATTTGGAATTGAGGTAGCTGGTTGTCGGATCGACACAGTTGAAGGGCTTGCAGATGGAAACAATCTTCACCCGCTACAGCAGGCATTTTTGGAGAGATCCGGATTGCAATGTGGTTTCTGTACGCCAGGTTTTTTAGTGGCTGCAAGCGCCCTGCTAAAGGTTACATCGAATCCAGCGGAACGTGAAATTAGGCAGTGGTTTGCCGGTAATTTGTGTCGCTGCACAGGCTACGACAAGATTGTGAAAGCAGTTCAGGATGCTGCTCAAATATTGCGGGAGGAAAAGCTGTGAACAATTACGTTCTTCCGAAGCAATTCCGGGTCATTGGAACTACTCCAGTGCGAATGGATGGGCCAGATAAAGTTACCGGCAGGGCAATATTTGGAGGCGATCTTTACCTCCCCGGCATGTTGCATGGCAAGGTTATACGTAGCCCACATGCGCACGCACGGGTAAAGTCAATCGATGTTTCCCGGGCTATTGCTTGCCCAGGAGTGCGCGCAGTTGTGACAGGTGCAGATTTTCCGGCCATCGAAAAGAACATCGTCAATATTGGAGAAGTTGGGCAAGTTGATATTCAAGACATATCAGACAACTGCATCGCTAAGGGAAAAGTATTCTATGACGGGCATGCGGTTGCGGCGGTTGCGGCGGACAATACGCATGTTGCCGAAGAGGCTGTTGAATTGATCGATATCGAATATGAGGTTCTCGAGCCGGTTATGGATACTCGCACTGCGATGGCCGAAGGAGCGCCAGTATTGCACGAGGATTTCCTACCGGGTGCGTTTCTAGCCCCGACTGAGAAAGCTTTGCCAAACGCTAGTAAACTGGAATTAGGGATGGGCGATGCAGAGCGTGGCTTTAATGAGGCCGACATCGTTATCGAGAGGGAATTTACTACTGAGACAGTTCATCAGGGTTATATTGAAACTCACATCACTACCGCCCGATGGGCGGCCGAAGATTTTGTTACTGTCTGGACGACCACACAAGGTCAGTTCGGTATTCGGGATCAATTGTCTCTCGTTCTACAGATTCCGATGAGCAAAATTACTGTAATCCCACTAGAAGTTGGCGGCGCATTTGGCGGAAAGGACTCAATTTACGTCGATCCATTAGCGGTTGTGTTGTCAAAAAAATCTGGGCGGCCGGTGAAAATGGTGATGAATCGGTCTGAAACACTCCGTGCTACAGGTCCGAGCTCAGGCACATATATCAAGGCTCGTCTCGGAGTAAAAAATGACGGGATACTCGTAGCGGCAGACTTGTACGGCGCGTTCGAAGCTGGCGCCTTTTCCGGTGGTCCGGTAGCCCCTGGGGTATCAACTGCTTTGACTCGTTACAACATTCCCAACATCAAGATCGAAGGGTACGATGTTTTGGTTAATAAACCTAAGATCAAGCCATATCGAGCCCCCGGTGCGACTCCTGCAAATTTTGCTGTTGAGGTAATGATTGATGAATTGTGTGAACAAATCAAAATCGACCCTGTTGACTTTCGCCTTGGCAACGCCCTTCAGACCGGAGACGAACTGATACTGGGATTTCCTTGTCCGCCGATTGGTGGTGTAGAACTCCTAAAGGCCGTAAAAGAGCACCCACACTACCAGTTGAAAATTGAGGAGCCAACAACCGGCCGGGGGTTCGCTTATGGCTTCTGGTTTGGAGGTGGCCTGCTGTCTAGTGCCGAATTGATGGTGAATTCAGATGGAAGCGTCCAATTGTGTTCAGGCAGTCCCGATATGAGCGGTACCCGAAATACCCTCGCCATGCAAGCGGCAGAGGCTCTAGGCATAGAATCAAAGGATGTATTTGCAGTCGTTGGCGACACTACTTCCATTGGCTATTCTTTTCCGACCTATGCGAGCCGCACCACGTTTGCGACTGGAATTGCGGTGTATGAGGCAGCTCAGAAGATTCTTAAACAGATGACGGGAAGAGCCGCATTAATTTGGCAACTGGAAAACGATCAGGTGAAAGTCGATAGTGGACAGTTTGTCAATAAACTTGATTCTAGACAGCAGTTCACTTTCAAGGAGTTAGCTGGGAAACTTGATGCTACGGGCGGCCTAATAGCCGCTCAGGCGTCGGTGTCGCCCGACGGAGTTGGATTCCAGATCGGCGCGCATCTCGTTGACTTAAATGTCGATCCGGAAACTGGGAAAGTCGATATCCTTCGATACACCGCTTTCCAAGATGTCGGTAAGGCAGTACATCCAGATTACGTAACTGGTCAAGTACAAGGGGGAGTAGTCCAGGGTTTGGGATGGGCGCTGAGCGAGGAATATTTTTACGATAAGGACGGGCGATTGCAGAACACCAGCCTACTGGATTATCGGATGCCAACGATTCTTGATGTTCCAAACATAGAGGTGGTAATTCTAGAAACCCCAAACCCGGGCCACCCATACGGGGTTCGCGGTGTCGGCGAAGTGCCGATTGTGCCACCGGCTGCTGCTGTTGCAAATGCGATATACGATGCCGTGGGTATTCGGATGTACGCATTGCCAATGACGCCTGCTGCGATTCTCAAGAAAATGGATTTAGCACGAGACAAAGGGGCCTGACAAATGCCAGTAGCATGTATCCCCCATGCAATGCGGGAAACCGCTGGCGGCAGCGAGCGAGTACGCGTTAGCGGTGACAACGTGCGCAAAATAATCCAAGAACTCGAATTACGTTATCCCGGACTAAAAGGCAGGCTAATGAAAGATGACCTACTACAGAAGGGGGTTGCTATTGCAGTAGATGGCAAGATAGTCCATCGCGGCCTATATGAACCGGTCAGCCAAGAAAGTGAAATTCATTTCTTTCCGGCCCTAGGTGGAGGTTAATTTGGCCTGAATATCTACTCAACCCTCGAGATGCTCGAAACTAAGCCGTTTGCTGACTATTAAGTAGATTGCCTTGCCAGATGGATGCCGGCGCGCTCAACGCAGTCTCACGAAGTCTATGCCCGGTTTCAGGAAACGCCTCATCCGGTATCAGAGCGTGCATATGTGAATAGTAAA
>CAJWJL010000187.1:0-4491 GCA_913042135.1 uncultured Chloroflexota bacterium
CGCTTCTCCCTCTGCACCGCGGACCCAGTTCAATAAACTGGCCAATAATCAATGGCGAATCCACCACAGGGCTAACAATATTTTGGCCCGATAATGGTCTGGATACAGGACCAGTATTGATGCAGAAAACTGTAGAAATCACCACAAAAGAGACTCTCGGTGATCTTTATTTCAAGAAACTATTCCCACTAGGTGTGGAGGCAATAATCGAATCTGTTGAACTAGTTCGATCCGGAAAAGCACCAAAAATAGTTCAAAATGAATCTATGGCAACCTACGAAGGATGGTGCAAAGCTGATGATGTCCAGGTCAAATGGAAAGAAAATACAAGTACAGTTTTCAATATGATCCGTGGTGCAGATCCACAGCCAGGAGCCAACACTACTTTCAATGGAACAAAACTTTCTTTATATGATGCGGCGGCTTCATCAGACAATACTGCTATTCCTGGCACTGTGGTTTCCATAGGCGAGTTTGGAATACAAATATCGACAGGTGACGGTGCTGTCAACATAGGGCGCGTACGAGAATCAGGTTCAGGGAAGGTTACGTCATCTGAATGGGCCGAATCGGTCGGACTCGCAGTAGGTGATTTACTGGGCACCTAGGGGTCGTTTAAGAACCCTGTAATAAGATCGTTAACCGCATCAGGATGATCCAAAAAAGGCACATGCCGAGCATCCTCAATAATATGCATGCTCCCGTTGGGTAAGTATTGAGCTAAACGATAACCATGCTCTAATGGGAATACTCGATCTTCTGCACCCCATAAGGCAAGTGTGGGGGTGCTTATGGAAGCTAACTCTTTATCTGTAAATATAGATTTTTGACCCAAAATATTTGTAATAGTAGACAGGCTTGATCGCATTGCATGACCATGTCCATCCGGTAAGGTCACATCGTAAGCGTACTGCTTATATGCTGAAGCCCCAGTAAAATCACAATTTACAACTTCCATTGTTTTAAAGTAATTATCCTGCCCCCAACGATTCGGCCTAACAACCAACCGACCAAATAGTGGAACAGTCGCCAGCTTAAAAATTAGAGGAATATCCCGACCCAGCCCAGCAGAATCAATAACCACCAATTTACCCAGGCGATCAGGATGCTCAAGCGCCATGGCCAAAGCGGCTTGAGCACCCATAGAAAGTCCTACGACATCGACACGATTCAGACCAAGCTCGTCAAACAGTCGAACCATATAACTCACAAGATTTGGAAGAAACGGCGCTTTATACGCATCCTGGCTCGACAAGCCAAACACCGGATGATCTGGTGCAATCACGCGTCGGGTTTTGGATAATACCTGAATCTGTTTAAACCAGATCGCTGATCCTGCGCCACCACCATGAAGCATCAAAACCGGTGGGCCTTCACCATAATCGAGGTAGTGCACCAGATGATCACCCAGATCAATAAATCCGCCCTGATAGTCTAGACCCACGATATCCAGCAACTTTGACATGCTTAGAAAGATCTGTCGCTCAGGCTCTATGAATTCTTTAGAGTGCATCAGTTACGGTTTTATCTATTAGAAAAATTTATTACCAAAAATACAAATCGTAAGACCGAGTATAAACAAATCAATCACAATACAATCGCCAGAGTCATGAGCCCGCCAAATCAAAAACCCGATATAACACCGACATCTGTAGATGACCAAAGCACGCCTCTAGAACAGTCCATTGCAGAATCTGAACTGCAACAACAAGCTTGGGAATTACTCGAGTTTACTAACGTTCGAGCACTCTTAGCCGAGCGCACTCGGTTTTTTATGTCGCGTGAAATGGCAATGACAGCTGAACCACTACTGCACATGGAAGATGTAGAGAGACTCCAGGAGGAGACAGCAGAAGCGGTGTTAATGCTGTCAACGATCGGCGACATCGGTCTGACAGGAACTCGCGATCCCCGCACTGTCCTCAGGCATGCTGCTATCGACGGAATGCTCACTGGAGAGGAAATCGTTTCGATCCTATTCTTACTAGACTCGATATGGACAGCGCGTAACACCGTGGTGTCAATGAAAGGACAAGCGCCTTTACTGGAAGAAATCACCGCAGATATCCCAAGCATGGGAGATCTGAGTGAAGAAATTTTTAGGTCAATATCAAGTAAAGGAGAAGTACTCAGCTCAGCCAGCCCAAAGCTGTCCAGATTACGAGCAAACGTAAGTAAAACGTTCCAGCGCGTGATGCGTGCGATGGAACGTATCGCAAATAGCAAATCAGTTAGGCAGTCCTTGCAATCAACAGCAATTGCAACGCGAGGTGAGCGACTAGTTCTCGAAGTACGCGCCGATGCCAGAGAGTCGGTGCCTGGAATCGTACATGACGTATCGGGCAGCGGATCTACGCTTTTTGTCGAACCACTGAAAGCAGTTGACCTCTGCAACGCATGGCGAGAGACGGCAGCGGAAGCTCAAAGAGAAGAAGAACGTATTTTGCGCCGGGCTTCACGCCTGATTGGCGATCGAGAAGAAGATGCACTCATCTCTTTAGAAGCTGCGGCTGCGATCGATCTCATCGTAGCTCGCGCTCGGCTATCAATATCAATGGGAGGCAGGCGTATGGGAACTATGCCGGCCGGATCGGATAACGTTATCAACCTTGTTGGTGCCCGGCATCCTCTTCTTGGGAATAATGCAGTACCCATCACAATTAATATCGGCCCAGGATTCAGAGGACTTGTGATTACAGGGCCAAATACCGGTGGAAAAACTGTAGCTATCAAAACCATTGGCCTTTTCGCTCTCATGCATCAAGCAGGCATGCAAGTGCCTGTAACCAATGGAGATATAGCCATTTTCGACGCCGTCTACGCGGATATTGGAGACTCACAATCTATCGAACGGTCTGTTTCAACATTTTCGTCCCATATGGGTCGAGTAGTCAATATCTTGGGTGAGGCAACCTCAAGCTCACTGATTCTTCTCGATGAGCTGGGAACGGGAACTGACCCAGAAGAAGGATCTGCCCTCGCACGATCAGTATTAGCGCATGCAGCTGCCAACGAAATGCCAATCGCTATCACATCACACTACCGAACAGTCGCTGAGTATGCTGCAGAGTCCGAAAACCTTCAAAACGCTTCAGTTGAACTTAATCCCGATACGATGATGCCCACTTATCACGTGTTAATGGGCATTCCGGGGCGCAGCTACGCTATTCACGTTGCCAAACATCTGGGAATGCCTAGCCATATGCTCGCTGAGGCTGAATCGATGATGGATCCTAGTCGAGCAGAGGCTGAAAGTATTCTGGAACAACTTCATCGAGAGCGGGCAGAAACCAGTCGAATTCGAGACGAAGCAGAAAAAGCTAAGATTCAAGCTGAAACAACAAGAAAAGATCTCCAAAACAAACTAAGCAATGTAACTCGCTCACAAGAAAACATGATCGAAAAATCTCGTGTAGAACTTCGGCGCGAGACGGAAGAAATTCGACGCAGCTTAAGAAAAATAGTCAGCAAAGTACGTGACGATAAAGATCTTGCAACGGCACAACGCGCGATTGGCCGTATTCGCAATCAGTTCTCCGATCCTACATGGCTACCGCTGACTCCACCACCAGAAAACGAAATATCAACAGATCCTGACTTAAATCGGCCTCTGCAATCAGGAGATCAAGTGGAAATTAAAGGCCTGGACGTCCAGGCCGTTGTTATAGAGGTTAATCCAGATGGAATCGTTGAACTGCAAATGGGCAATGCCCGTATCGAATTAAACGAACGGCAATTACGTTTGGTTAAAGCGCCTAATGTTCCTAATAGTTCAAAAGAAGCTGCCCGTATCACAGTCAATACGACCAAAAGCGAAAAACCCGTACAAGAGTTAGATGTACGAGGGTCAAGGGTCGATGAATCTGAACAACTTGTGACCCAGTTTATTGATGATGCATCGATGCAAGGGCTTACGAGCATTCGGATCATCCATGGGACGGGTACAGGTGCACTAAGAGAGGCAATTCGATCACTGCTTGCAAAGCATCCTCTTGTCGGATCATTTAGCGCCGCACCTCAACAGGAGGGCGGTAATGGTGCAACACTGGTCGATCTCAGCTAAATCATAATGATCTATGGAAAAATCGTTTTCCGTACGAACCGACGAACCTGATCTAAGCAATTAGTGAACGATCGACAGCTTCGAGGGTCGATTCAATGTTTTTTTCTGTATGAGCGGTTGAAATAAACCACGCCTCGTACTGTGAAGGTGGAAGATAGACGCCATTTTCAACCATCTGGTGAAAAAATCTACCATAAGCATCGCCGTCAGATGCTGACGCCGTCTCCATGTCCGTCACTTGGATGTTGGAGAAAAACACCGTCATAAGTCCGCAAGCCCGGTTAATTACCACTGGAATCCCCGCTTCAGCGAATACATTCTTGACTCCATCGGCAAGTTTGTCGGTGGTATTTTGAAGATCTTCGTAAACTCCGTCCCTAGCCAACTCATCCAGCGTTGCTATACCAGCAGCCATAGCTACTGGATTA
>CAJWJL010000188.1:0-4484 GCA_913042135.1 uncultured Chloroflexota bacterium
CTTAAAATCCCTCGGCCTTATGGCTGTCCCGGTTCGACTCCGGGCCCGGGCACCAAGCAATGCATACCCACTCTAGAATAAATACTTGTACATCGGGAATTTCCATCAAAAGAGCACCGGCAGTGTAATAGGCTGGTGACAACGGGCTCGCTCGTTGAGCAGGGATAAATATGGACAACGCGTCCTTTCTTCAGTCGGTTGGCACTAACTTTGATCGCGCCTCGGGTTTGCTCGGACTTTCTGACGATCTAGCTAGAAAGATTAAGACTGCTAATTCAACCTACATTGTTCGGTTTGGAGTAAGACTGCGAGGTGGAGTGCATACTTTCACAGGCTATCGCACGGTCCATTCTGAACACTTTGAACCGGTAAAAGGCGGTATTCGTTACGGGCCTTTTGCCGATCAGAATGAAGTAGAAGCACTGGCCGCGTTGATGACTTATAAATGCGCGCTGATGGACATTCCTTTTGGGGGGGCTAAAGGAGCACTAGCGATCGATCCAAGAGAATGGGAAACACAGGATCTGGAAAAAATAACACGGCGCTTTACCCAAGAACTGGCGAAACGTAATTTGATTAGTCCCTCTCAGAATGTGCCTGCACCGGATATGGGAACAGGCGAACGAGAGATGGCCTGGATGGCAGACGAATATAGAAAGCTGAACCCCACTGATCTGAACGCATGGGCATGTGTTACGGGCAAGCCTCTTGGTAAGGGCGGCATCGCCGGTCGGACGGAGGCAACTGGGCGCGGTGTGCAATACACGTTGCAGGAGTTTTTCCGTCATGCCAGCGATGTAAAGAAAACTGGCCTCTCTGCCGGACTCAGTGGTAAGCGAGTGATTATTCAAGGACTCGGAAACGTTGGTTATCATGCGGCACTTTTTCTAAGCGAGGAAGACGGCTGTTGCATCACTCACGTACTTGAAAGAGGTGGTTCTATCGTAGATCCCAAAGGGGTGGATATAGCCAAGCTACACGAGCACATGCTTGAGACAGGCGGTATTGAAAATTATTCCGGGTTTACGAATAGTGGTCCCGAGATTCTAGAGGCAGAGGCCGATATCTTGATTCCAGCTGCAATGGAAGGAGTCATTAACGAAAACAATGCCTCACGAATTAAAACGCCACTGATTATTGAAGCTGCCAATGGTCCAATTACGGCTGCTGGCGATACGATCCTAAGGAAAAAAGGTGTGATTGTTATTCCTGATTTCTGTGCCAATGCGGGAGGAGTAACCGTTAGTTATTTTGAATGGATCAAGAACCTTACTCATATTCGCTTTGGTCGAATGCAAAGGCGCCAACAGGAAAATCAGTTCGAAATGTTAATTCAAGGAGTAGAGTCGATGACCGGGCAGACGTTCCCGGAGGATGATCGAAAATCAGTACTCAGCGGCGCCACGGAAATAAATCTCGTCCGTTCCGGGTTGGAAGACACAATGCGCGTAGCGTATGAAGCAATTAGTGCGGCCTGGAATGATAAAGAAAATATTCCCGATCTTCGAACTGCAGCGATGATGATTGCGGTCGATCGGGTTGCGAAGAGCTATGTTTCAATTGGCCTTTGATCAGGCAATGCTGTCGATCTCTCCAACGTTGTCGTGACATTGTCCACAATGAGATCGCTTTACTTGCCCAATAGTGTAGACGTATTTGGCCTTTCCTTAATTTAGCTCGGTGTGTCTGTATGACCGCTCAATGTACCCTGATTGATCCCAACAAAATCTTTGTCTTGTAATGATTTTCATCTAATACGATCTTCGATTCGTGAGCTTTAACCAACACACTAGTTTGTTGGCATTATAAATTTGTTAATATGAGCGCACATTGCGTAGATCACTACGAGATGTCAGTTCATAAGTTACGACCTATAGGAGAAAAATTTATGTTGGGTGAGAAAGTTGGATCTTTACAAGCGACTACGACCATAAAAACACTATCTGCAGAGGACTCCAGGCCTGTTTTTGAGGTAAGTGCACAAGGTGCTGGAAAGCTAGGAGATGGTGATGTAACCATAATGGCTACATATAGAGCCAACGTATTGGCGGATGGTAGCCTCTATGGGGAGTGTCCTAATGCCGGCGTCATTATGGCGCAAGATGGTATTGGTACATTTAGGGCAACAGGAGCTGGGGCCTTCACGGCGGACGGTGGATCAACATTTAGGGGTGTAACTTACGTTCAATCTGCGGCACCGTCGTTAGCCGGTCTAAACGGTAAAGCGCTTGTTTACGACTGGGATGTCGATGCGAGTGGCAACGCAACGTACGAACTTTGGGAGTGGAATTAGTCGTCAACTCGAAAACCTAAGACTTGGATCTCGATAAACCGTATACGAATTCGAAATTCCGTTACTGTCTTAGCCAAAGCGGCCAGTAGATTAAATTCTACTGGCCGCTTTGTTTTTGCAATTCACAAGTTGGCACACCTATTTGATCTATGTTGGAACTGTCCTTATGCTGACATTGAGAATCCCATATAACCTCCATCAACAACCGCGTCACATTTTTTCTTGTATCTATCGACACCACCCACATAAGGCATAAATACCTTTGGTTTGCCGGGGACATTAACGCCCATATACCAAGAGTTCGCCAGTGGATATAGAGTGGCATCGGCAACTTTCCTGACATGCTTAACCCACAAATCCTCTGCGTCAAATGTTGCCTCAATTTGAATGAGATCTCTTGATTTCATATGTTGTAAGCAGTTCGCTATAAAATCTACATGCTGCTCAATCGATAGGATCATCTGGCTTTTGACACCAGGGCTTCCAGGTCCGGTGATAGTAAACAGATTAGGGAATCCAGCAATCGCAAGTCCAAGATAACTTGTTGGACCATGTTTCCACACATCGCGAACCGAAGGTCCGTCTTCAACACCAATATCTATGTCTAGAATAGCGCCGGTCATTGCATCAAATCCCGTAGCAAAAACTATAGAGTCAACTGTGAAATGACCATTCTCTGTGCGGATCCCATTGGGCGTGATTTCTTGGATAGCATGATTATTGACGTCGATCAGTGTCACATTGTTGCGGTTGTAGGTTTCGTAGTAGTTAGTATCCAGAATTAGTCTTTTGGTCCCGATAGGATGACTTTTCGGCGCTAGCAATTCAGCCACAAGGGGGTCTTTGACAGTCTTTCGAATCTTTTGACGAACAAATTCGGCTGCCGTGTCATTGGATGCTTTGTTAGTCAAGAGATCGTTAAACGAATAGAGAAAGCTGATCTGTCCTCCTTCTGCCCATTTTTGCTCATAGATTTGCAGTCGCTCTTTATCGGGCACGTCCAACGCTGATTTCTCTGGTGGTGGATAGCCTGCAATGCCAAATGGCGTATCGAAAGCAGCCTTTCGGCGGGTCGAATACTCAGACTTGTGTCGTTGTTCTATTTCAGGATCAAGGGGTCCATTGCGTGCCGGGAGGCTAAAGTTTGCGGTACGTTGAAACACGTAGAGGTGCGTCGCCTGTTGTGCAATGTGCGGAATGGACTGAATACCCGATGAACCAGTGCCGATAATTCCGACTCGCTTCCCAGAAAACTTAACTTCATCATGTGGCCATAACCCAGTATGGAACCAATCTCCTTTAAACCGATCAAGGCCAGGAAATTCCGGTGTTTGTGGAGTCGAAAGGTTTCCGGTTGCCATCACACAATAGGGCGCGCGGAAAATCTCCCCCCCATCGGTGCACAGGGTCCATAAGACCTTTCTCCGGCAGAAGAGGGCAGACGTAATTCGTGTATTGAATCGAATATCACGGCGAAGACTAAAACGTTCTGTGACGTGATTAATGTATTTGAGAATTTCTGGTTGGGTACCATACCGCTCGGGCCAATTCCATTCCTGTTGCAGGTCATTCGCAAAAGAATAGGAATATTCCAGACTTTCAACGTCACATCGACATCCGGGATATCGATTCCAGTACCATGTTCCACCTACGCTCGAACCCGCTTCAAAAGCGACTGCCGACAAGCCAAGGCCTCTTAGCCGATACAAGAGATACAAGCCCGCGACACCACCACCAACTATCAGCACATCAAAATCCTGATCGATTACCGTTTGACGTTGTTTCGGTGTTCGCTTCATGTTGTTGCGCTTCATGATATCCGGGCAGATAATAATAAATAGCGGCTTATGAACCGCGATTCGTCGTATTTTAGGCCCTATGACGCTCTGTGAGCCCGGTATAGGCATTTTAGTCCAGCTAAGTGCCCATGGTTAGTAGATCGGAGTATTCGATCACCTGGCTAAACCAGTGGCTATTACCTTTCAGATCAGTTTGTTTTCTTAGGGTTAGGTCTCAACATGTGAGCCTGACTGGGTTGAAAGCCTTTTTGGGTATATTTCAAATGTGGCGATAAGATGTCTTATTCTTACGATTTATCGATAGCTGGCTACTGGGAATTGTAGAGGGAGAATAGGCTATGAAGTTTGGCATTACGTTCAAAGGGGAGGGTTCCCCGGAACGCACTCGTTAT
>CAJWJL010000189.1:0-4468 GCA_913042135.1 uncultured Chloroflexota bacterium
CCTTATGAACAGAGATAGGGTTGCGGTGATCACGGGAGCCGGTAGTGGAGTGGGTCGGAGCGCGGCGCTGGCACTACTCGCAGATGGATATAAGGTGATTCTTGTCGGCCGAAGAGTTGAAGCGCTGGAAGAGACTGCGAGCTTGGCCGGTAACAACTCGGGAAACGCATTGCCTATTTCTGCAGACGCAGGTAACGCCGATTCGGTAGCCCAGGTATTCAAGGAGACCGTGGACTCTTTTGGCCGGTTAAATGTTCTTTTCAACAACGCTGGCATAAGCGTGGGAGCGCCATCACTCGAGCAGATCACGCCAGAACAATGGCAGTCGGTCGTTGATATCAACCTAACGGGGATCTTTCTCTGCACCCGTGAAGCTATGCTCATAATGAAAAATCAGACACCGATGGGAGGCCGAATCATTAACAACGGTTCGATCTCTGCATACGTGCCCCGACCTGGTTCTGCGCCGTATTCAGCGACCAAACATGGCGTTACTGGCCTGACTCGCTCAACCGCGCTCGATGGACGCAAGTACGACATTGCTTGTTCACAGATAGATATCGGCAATGCAGCCACCCCTATGACCGCGAGGATGTCTGGCGGCGTTCCGCAGGCCAATGGCGAGATAGCTCCCGAACCCACGTTTGATGTGGGCTACGTGGGCGAACAGGTCCTGTTTATAGCCAACTTGCCGCTAGATACGAACATCCAGTTCATGACGATCATGGCAACAAAGATGCCGTATGTAGGTCGAGGATAACCACCGGTAGATGGTTCCCTGTAGTGGTGATTTGACTTAGCACCCTGACACCCACCTACTGATTTATCTTAGTGCGGAGCGACTATCGGCGACCTTTCGCATACGACCTGAAATACGTCGAGCTAGACCGAAATAATCGTTAAGAACTAGTCAACTGAGCCCATACTGATCTGGGTGTAGCAGTATCTGAGCCATTGGTGGAAGAATGTGTTCCGATGCATTCGCCATCTGTTGACAGGTCGCTCAGGATCGAAGTTTTGAACTTCCATCACCGACTCGACATCGGCATCCCTTAGCACTTCGTACGCAAGTCGACTCGAACTAT
Source organism: uncultured Chloroflexota bacterium (assembly GCA_913042135.1). Taxonomy (GTDB): domain Bacteria; phylum Chloroflexota; class Dehalococcoidia; order Lucifugimonadales; family Lucifugimonadaceae; genus Lucifugimonas. Next base: position 1,086 of record CAJWJL010000189.1, read on the forward strand.
ACTCGGGGTGGCCTTGGTGCATTAAAAATTTTTGGTCGGTGGTTTCGAATATCGAATAACCCGATTCTGGACCATGCGCTAAAAGATTGATCTTTCCTTGATCTTTGGCCTGCAAAAGTTCATTGTCCGACATACCCGCCATTCGACTCTGAGGCGAAAGAAAAGCATCGTCCATTGCTCCCATTATGTAGTGATCCTGGTCGAGATTGTTGAGTTCATACACTCCAAACAGTTTCTGTTTGAAATCTATTTTGCTGATGCCTTCTAAGTACGCCAAAGCAAATGCGCCCCAGCATATTCCGAGGGTACTCGGAGTGTTCTCTCGGGCATGCTTCGCTATCTCTGTAAATTCTTTCCAGTAGACGACATCTTCAAATTTGAGATGCTCAACAGGAGCTCCCGTAATTATCAATCCATCCAGAGGCGAATCTTTGGTCGATTCCGCATAGCTCACATAGCGATCGTCAAGATGCCCAGGCTTCCATGTTTTGTACTCGTGAGATTCCAGTCTTATCCATACTGGCTCGATTTGCAGAACCGATAACCCGAGAGGTAAAAGTAGGTTAAATTCGTACTGCTCTCCTAAAGGCATGATGTTCATAATGCCGATACGGAGCGGTCGAATATCCTGCTTTTCAGCCTGAGGAACGGGCACCCACTTCACACGATTCTGCTCGATCTGTGGAAGCGCGTGGTAGTTGGCTGGAAGAATGAGTGTCATTGGATAAATTGCCGACCACTAGGGAAATGCCCTCCCCGTGATCGGCACATTGATTATGGTCTATCTAGCCGATTGCGTCGAAAGCAGCTTGGAAATCTTCCTTAATGTCTTCAACGTGCTCAAGCCCAACTGATACACGAACCATCGTTGGCGTCACACCTGAAGCCAACTGGTCTTCTTCGCTCAACTGCTGGTGAGTTGTCGACGAAGGATGAATAACCAGTGTCTTGGCATCGCCAACGTTTGCCAGATGACTTGCGAGCTTCACGTTGTTGATAAATGTGACAGCGTTGTCATAGCCACCGTTCAACTCGAAGTTCAGCATTGCACCTGAACCACGGAGGGTATATTTACTTGCAAGTTCGTTGTAGGGGCTGGACTTTAAGCCTGGGTAGCTCACAGTCTTCACGTTGGCGTGCGACTCGAGCCATGTTGCGAGTTCAAGCGCGTTCGCAGTATGTCGTTCGACACGCAAACTGAGTGTCTCGAGACCCTGAATCAGCAAGAACGAGTTGAACGGCGACTGTGACGGTCCCCAGTCCCTCAAACCTTCGAGTCGTGCTCGCATGGCAAAAGCCACGTTGCGCCCTTCTGGCACACCCAACATGTTGCAGATATCGCTGCCGAAACCGAACGCGTCCCAGTGCACCAGACCGTGGTAGGCATCACTCGGCTCTGAGAACAGCGGGAATTTACCGTTGCCCCAATTGAACGTACCAGCGTCGATGATCACACCACCTATAGTCGTTCCGTGCCCACCAATCCACTTTGTTGCACTCTGAACAACAACGTCAGCACCGTGGTCAATAGGACGAATCAGTGCGCCACAGGCACCGAGCGTGTTGTCGACTACAAACGGGATATTGTGCTTCTTGGCAACAGCAGCAACCTTCTCGAAGTCAGGAACGTTGTATCTAGGGTTACCCATCGATTCAAGGTAGATTGCCTTGGTTTTTTCATCGATCAGTTTTTCAAATTCTTCTGCGGTGTCGTCTACAGCGAACTTCGTCGTGATACCAAGACGAGGGAACTGTGCCTTTAACTGGTTCCAGGTACCACCGTAAAGGTAAGGAGACGATACTAGATTGTCGCCAGCCTGCATCATGTTCGTGATTGCAAGGAACTGGGAAGACTGTCCTGATGCGGTTGCTAGCGCAGCCATTCCGCCTTCAAGTGCTGCGGCACGCTTTTCGAACACATCTGTGGTCGGATTCATAATTCGGGTGTAGATATTGCCGAATTCTGCCAAACCAAAGAGATTCGCACCATGTTCTGCACTGTTGAACACGTAAGAGGACGTCTGATAAATCGGAACCGCTCTCGCGTTTGTTGTAGGATCGGGGTCTTGGCCCGCATGCAGTTGTAGAGTCTCAAATCTGTAGTCGCTCATAATGTTCCTTACCGACCCCAATAGGGTGCGTGCCAAAATTTAAAATCACATAGTTCTACACGAATAAAAAACGAGTTTCGGACACTCATATTAGGGATAATGATCGCACTAATAATTCTTACATCACACCGAGTTTATTACGGACATTCTTAGAAACCGGACTCACTATTGACAGTGAAGCGAATGTACGTTCGGCAATTGTTAGTTTTGACCATTCAACGGAGGGAGTTACTCACATCACCTCCGGCATTCAGGCCGGGAGTGACAACAGCAGCTCTTGACCCGAAGCTCGTTGATTCACCGACATCTACATGGATTCACTATGGAATCTCAATCCGTGCAGATATTAGAACTATCATACCAATAGATTTGTCATAGTGCCGTGCGCCTATCAATACGCTTGAGTCTCGTCGACTGCTACTTATCCACCTCGTACTGCTACTCATCCACCTCGTATGGAATGTTACTCAGTTGAGCAGCTTCCTTCATGACAGTCTCGGTTAACTCACGTGGAGTTTGATTCTCAAAGTAATGAGGCGTGCCGAATCGGACAATGATCTTCGTTCGAAGTGCTGGAATAGTCCAGTTGGGTGTGAACGGAATCCACCGAGAAATCCACTTACCGACAGCCGATTGCTCAAGCCCTTTGCCCTTGCGGTCGTACTCGATACCTACTGGGACAATCGGAATTTTTAACTCGTGCCCTTTTTGTTTAAGGTGACGCGCTTCATAGCGCTTCAGCAGACCAAACAAGCCCTCTTCAATAGATTTGACAGAATCGTATTGATATTCGCCTTGAGCGAAAGCAGCCGTTATCAGTCGACGATCTAGTCGATTCTCTACGTCTTTCGCAAGAACGATTGCCCGTTTTCGAGGATTACCGATTCCTTCTTCATGCCATATCACTGTTCCCATGGCGGCACTGGCTTTCTTTTGAATAAAGTTAATCACTGCGTTGTGACCGAATGAATCTGTTGAAACAAAGCTGATTAACTCACCCAAAACGTGGGCAAGCGCGAACACATCTGCAGATGTCCGGTGAACAGGTGCAAGCAAAATTGGACGGGTTTTGGGTATATCTCCCTCGACTCTGCTGCTCAAAAGCAGAGCGCGCTTAGTTACCGGAATAAATCCCAGACGAATGACATGGTAGTTAAACCGCCACCAATTTTCCTTTACGCCCAACTAAATCCTTCCTGTACCGAGAGGTACACCGCACCAAAAGTTTGATTACCTGACGCGTGATTGAGTTCGTTTTAAGCCAAACATTTG
>CAJWJL010000190.1:0-4394 GCA_913042135.1 uncultured Chloroflexota bacterium
TGCCGATTGGCCAGTATCTTGGCAAGTATGCCTATCGTGAAGATAAGATCAAAGGGATCCTTAAGGGCCCGGTCACATTCTTCTGGAACATACAGCCAAAATAGATGAGTTAATCGACCAATAGCTCAGTACGAGCAGTTGGTTTAGAACTGGACCCCTCCAGGATACATGTTCTGGAGGGGTTTCTTTTTGCTTCGTTTGCAAGATAGTCGATTTAAACAACTGCTTCGCGTAGATGACAGGCAACCTGATGCCCGCTCGTAATCTGCTTAAGAAAAGGTTCTTCCTGCCTGCATCGATCCATGACGTAGGGGCATCGCGTATGAAATCGACACCCTGAAGGTGGATTAATCGGGCTCGCCACATCGCCTGCGAGAATTATTTTTTCTTTGGAAGCAAGAGGATCCGGTGTCGGCACGGCCGACAATAATGCTTCTGTATACGGGTGCTGGGGATTGCTGAATAGTGTTTGTGTATCGGTAATCTCAACCAATTTACCCACATACATAACTGCAATTCTGTGACTGACGTGCTCAACCACTGCGAGATCATGGGAGATAAACAACAGCGCGAGGTTGAATTCATCTTGCAGATCAATCAGTAGGTTAATCACTTGCGCCTGTACTGAAACATCCAATGCAGACACCGGCTCGTCGGCCACAATTAATGAAGGATTGACGGCCAGCGCACGCGCCAACCCTAATCGCTGACGTTGACCTCCCGAAAACTCGTGGGGATAGCGCTCCATCGCGTCAGCTTTGAATCCGACACGCTCAAACAACTCAGTCACCCGCTGTCGAATCTCTGCAGTGCTGCCCTGGTTAAAGTTCTTTAGCGGTTCGCTCACTAACGTACCCGCTGACAATTTAGGGTTAAGTGAAGAGTAAGGATCTTGAAAGACCATCTGCATGTCACGACGATATTGTCTTACCTCCGATTTTGAGATAGTCGAAATATCCTTACCCTTAAGATGAATTTCACCAGAAGTAGGGTCAAGCAATCGCATAATGACTCGCCCAACGGTCGACTTACCACAGCCGCTTTCACCAACCAGCCCCAGGGTTTCCCCTGCAGCAAGGTCGAAACTGACACCATCCACTGCATACACATGTCCGGTTGCTCGAGCTAAGAGGCCTGATCGAACATCAAAATACTTCTTTAGATTTCTAACAGAAAGTACTTGTTGTCCGGTTCCAGCTATCATTTCATCTTCTCGAAAATAGCCGCCGCAAATTTAGCCGATTCCCAGCATGCAGCATGATGTTGCGCCCTATGCTCTCTGAGTTCCGGTGCGACCGACCGACACTGGTCGGTTGTAAACTCGCATCTCGGCGAAAACAAACAGCCTGGAATAGCCTCAATCAGTGACGGCACCATACCGGTTATCTCTTTGAGGCGTATACGTTCTCCAGTGTTGGCAAGACTCTCATTCAATCGTGGAATTGATCCCATTAAGCCGTTACTGTATGGATGGAGTGGCCGGTGAAACAGCTCTTCGACGCTAGCTTCTTCGACCTTCCCTCCGGCGTACATCACCATAACTCGATCACCCATTTCAGCGACAACACCTAGATCGTGAGTAATCAAAATAATCGCTGTCCCAAAGTCATCCTTTAGACCGCGCATCAGATCTAATATTTGCGCCTGGATTGTCACATCGAGCGCTGTTGTAGGCTCATCGGCAATCAAGATCTTTGGGTTACAAGACAGAGCCATCGCGATCATGACTCTTTGTCGCATCCCGCCAGACAACTGATGGGGGTATTCACCGGCCCGCTGCCGTGGGTCTGGCACTCGGACACGATCAAGTATTTCGATGGCCTGATTTCTTGCAACTCGCGTCGATACTTTTTGGTGAAGAGAAATTGCCTCGCTGATCTGCTCACCAACCGTCAAGACCGGATTCAACGACGTCATCGGCTCCTGAAAGATCATTGAAATGTCATTACCACGAATTTCCTGCATTTCCTGATCACTGAGTTTAAGCAAATCGACACCATCAAAAAGAATCTCTCCGGACTCAATACGTGCAGGTGGTTTCGGCAACAGACCTAGGATTGTCATCGCAGTAACACTCTTGCCACAGCCCGACTCTCCGACGATACACAGCGTCTCTCTAGGGAATACTTCTAACGATACCCCGTCAACGGCTCGTACTGTCCCATCGCGGGTATCAAAATACGTGCGAAGATCTCGTATGCTGAGAATAGGATTGGGTGTATTCACTGCAATGTGCTCCGTTACGCTATCTAATCCATTCCACTTAGCGCATACCACGCGCAATTCGTGGATCGAGCGTATCCCGTACTCCATCACCCAAAATATTAACGGTTAGCACCATTATTGCTAGGCAAATGCCAGGAAAAAGAATTAGCCAAGACTTAAACTGGAAATAGACGCGCCCCTCGGCAATCATATTTCCCCAGCTCGGTATTTCAGGTGGTGTGCCGGCACCAAGAAAACTTAAGAGCGCCTCGAGTATCACTGCAGAACCACAGATATAGGTCGCCTGAACCATCAATGGTGCGAAGGTGTTGGGCAAGATATGTTTGATGAGTATGCCCGGCAGACGAGTCCCGGACGCGATCGCTGCCTCGACATAAGGCATCTCTCGGATCGACAACACAATTGCACGCACCAATCGAACGACTCTCGGTATTTCAGGCACAGTAATCGCAATAATCACGTTCTGAACACTTCCGCCCATTAACGCGACCAGTGCGATTGCAAACAGAATGCTTGGAATTGCCATCAGTCCGTCCATGACGCGCATCACGATGGTGTCCACCATCCGAATGTATCCTGCCAAAAGGCCAATGATTAGACCAAATCCGGAACTCGCTAACGCGACTATCAAACCCACACTGAGCGATATACGAGTGCCGTATACGGTTCTTGCAAAAGCGTCTCGGCCAAGATGATCTGTACCGAACCAATGGTCAGCATTCGGAGGTTTAAGACGATTCCATGGCTCAAGCTCCATCGGATCGGTGGCCAGATAGGGCGCAAATATCGCGACAAACACCATAAACAATAACACTGAACTACTGATCATGACGGTAGGATTACGTCGCGCAAACTCCTTAAAACCTCGCTTGGCGTCCTGACCAACGACCTGGTCCTGTGATCCACTCACAGCTATAGTATTAACGTTAGCCATACTAGGTTAGTAACGAATCCGTGGATCAAAAAAGACGTAGCTTAAGTCAACGAGTACATTGATCAGCACATAAATCCCCGAAAAAATGATTATCACTGCCTGGATCACGGGGTAATCACGATGCAATATGGCATCCACGGTTAGGCGCCCCAGACCAGGTATATTGAATACGCTCTCCGTAACGACAACACCTCCAATCAGAAGCGCGATACCCACACCAATGATCGTGACGATAGGCACCGCGGCATTCTTCAAGGCGTGACGAATAAGAATAGTCCGTGAGTTGAGCCCTTTGGCCTTGGCAGTGCGTATATAGTCCTCCGCCAGCACCTCCATAACACTCGCACGCGTGATGCGCGCAATGAGTGCGGTATAAAGGGTACCTAGTGCAACACTAGGCAAAATTAAGCTCCGAATACAAGGCCATAGACCATCCGCCAAATATTTATACCCCTGGACCGGAAGCCATTTGAGTTGGATCGCAAACACATACATCAGCATATATCCGATCACAAATACCGGAACAGAGAACCCCAACACTGCAAATATCATACAGAAACGATCGATAAAGGTTCGCGATTTCCAAGCAGCCAACACACCCAGCGGCAACGCCGCCATCAAAGCAAAGATTGTTGTCAGTATCGAAAGCATGAGTGTTGCTTCGACGCGTTGACCAATTAAATGTGTCACTGGCAGGTTTGAAAATACCGAAACGCCCATATCTCCTTCCGCCAAACTTTTGACCCAAGTGTAAAACTGAATATGAATCGGCTCGTTCAGGCCGAGTTTTTCACGTATCGCTTCCACATCCGCTGGGCTCGCATAATCACCTGCAATAATCGCAGCAGGATCGCCTGGGGTCAGGTGTAGCAAGCCGAACACAAATAGCGCCACGACGACCATCACGGGGATCGTCGCTAAAATTCGTTTGATGATATAAGCTGTCATTCTTCTTACCAAAAACAAACCCAGAGCCTGTGGACAGGCCCACAAGGCCCGGGTCCAAATTTAATATATCAGTAGCTGTGCCGATTGGGAACCAGTAGACTGATATCAACCATTATCAAGTTACGGGGAACTGAAGTGAAAGTGTTTATCACTTGCCTGGGCACAGAAACAAATACGTTTTCAAACATGCCTACGGGACTGACCAATTTTGAAGAGACCATGCTCTATCACGGTGATGCGACAGCATCCAGTACGGCACTATTTGCCATGCCTCTTGTTATCTGGC
>CAJWJL010000191.1:0-4377 GCA_913042135.1 uncultured Chloroflexota bacterium
CCCGTCGAAAATCCCAATAGCACGGCAATAATCGCAGAGCTACGAATAAATGGTCGGTATAGTCTTTGTGTCGACCAACTTTCAAATGTCATACCCCAATTCTGAGGAGAATGATTGGATGATGGGACTGTTCGGCATGAAGGACGCGTGAGTTTAACCAATCTAGATATCCGGGACTGATACCAGAAGTTACCTGCCACACGTTCTGAATATGCTCGGAGTACGTTATCACTCACTACGAACCTCGCGAGAAATCCAAGTACTAAGTTGTTGTAACGATGCTGGTTTTCAAGTAACACCGCTCATGTTCAACTAATACAGGAAAATTACATGAGGTCATCGCATTAAACGGTTTGAGTATTGCCCACCTCGTGAGATATCTTTAAGCTCTGTCTTATAGGGATCAAACAATGGGCTATCGTTCAGTGACACTTCAAAATGAATTCTGATCAACAACAATCATCCGGTTACACCGGTAAAACGTTCGATCATTCATCCGTCGATCTAGTGTTGAGCAAGATCCCTAAACTCGCAAGAGATTTGACCGGAGCTGACTACGCTGCGGTAACCATCAGTCAACCCCACGGCGGATTGCGCATCTTTCACAACGGCCTCGATAAAAATGTCAAGTGGCAAGATAAAGAATTACCGCAAGGTCGAGGGATACTAGGCCAATTAGGTCCAGTAGACTCACCCATCCGGTTGAGTGACATTTCCTCTCACCCCGATTCGTACGGATTCCCTGATTGGCACCCACCTATGAAAGCTCTTGTTGGTGTTCAGATATTCGCTGGACAAGGATACAAAGCAAATTTATACGTATCGAACGCACCAAATAACGGAGAATTCACTACTCAAGATACAGAAAATCTCAACCAATTAACCCAATTTGTGAAATTCGCTCTGGAATTTGCTGAACTGCATGATACTGAACGAAAGACTCGAATGATTGTTGAAGCTACTGAAAACAGATTGCAGGCCGTAATAGATGGATCTCTGGCAGGAGTCTTGATAATCAGTGCTTCAGATAAATTGCTCATCGGGTTTAGCAAACAAGCATGCACGATCTTGGGCTGTAACCTCGAGGTCGGCACTACACTCACTGAAATAAATAACAGCGTGGATTTTTCTAACATCAATGGCCAAGTTATCAGTGAACAAGATCTGCCGATCGAAAAAGCACTAACCGATGGTATTGAAACCGTCGCGTCCGAAATGATGTTGCACAGACCTGATGGTTCTAAATTGCCGGTTCTGGTATCTGCAGCTACGATAAGAATCCACGACACCGAAATCGACTCAACGGTGTTAATACTTCAGGACCTATCGGACATCCTTCAAAATGAACAGATGAAAAGCGATTTCCTGTCCATGGTCACCCACGATTTACGCTCACCTCTAGCGTTGATTAAAGGGATCATCAATGAGATGGACGTTGACGTAAATACTCGCGGTGAAATCCACGCAAATTTGGAATCAGTCGATGAAGAGGTAGATCACATGACCGAACTGGTCTCAAACTTGCTGGATATGTCTCGTATCGAAACTAGGACTAAAAAGGTAGACAGCGAGATATGCCACGTAACAGACATACTGACAGACGCAGTTCAACGCGCTTCATCGTTACGTTATGGAGTCGATCGAACTGTCACGATTAGTGTTCCGGGAGACCTGCCCAAAATGTATGCGGACCCCGGTCAGTTAGGACGAGTAATTGACAACTTGCTCAGCAACGCCATGAAATACACTTCAGGTGATGTAGATATCATTTGCACTCATGTGACTGAATCGGACAATATCCGGACGGAAATCAGGGACAAAGGTAATGGAATCCCAATGACTCTAAATCCGGAAATCTTTGACAAGTTTTTTCGCATACGGTCCGGTAAGCAAGGGGCGAGAGAGGGAGCGGGACTTGGCCTAGCAATATGCAAGTCAGTCGTGGAAGCTCATGCAGGTCAGATCGGGGTCAAATCCAATGACGCGAGCGGGTCAACTTTCTGGTTCGAAATTCCCAGAGATCGACTTAGCCGGTAATTGCTTCAACATTCAAGGAAAGTAAGTGTACTAAGGAATACCATGACCACTACCAACGAAGCAATCACCGTGTTAGCCGTTGATGACGAACCCAAAATTCTGAGGCTCATCGCAAATCATCTTGGTTCGTTCGGTTTCAAAGTACTACTTGCGTTGAACGGAAACGAAGCCATCCACCAGGCTTCTCTCCATCACCCACAAGTTATTGTATTGGACTTGACCATGCCTGGCATGGACGGGTTTGAGACACTCACACGTCTCCGTGAGTGGTACACCGATCCAGTGATCATTCTGTCGGCCACCGATCAAGAAGAAGAGAAAGTCAGGGCCTTAGATCTTGGAGCTGACGATTACGTTACTAAACCCTTTAGGACGGGTGAATTGGCCGCAAGAATCCGAGCGGCGGTAAGACGAGTCGATAGACTTGAAAAGTCAACAGACAAGGAGGACCCTAAAATCAATGTCGGTACATTTGAAATAGACCTCGCCGCACGACTCGTTTATAAAAATAACGAAGAAATTAGATTGACTAGAACCGAATATGACTTATTGAGAACTCTAGCTATAAACTCTGGGAAGGTGATGACACACGAACAACTACTACAAGCCGTTTGGGGTCCCGAGTACTGTGAAGAAACCGAATATCTAAGAACATTTGTGAAACAAATTCGACGTAAACTCGAAAATGATCCAACTCGCCCGCAACAGATACTGACCGAGCCGGGTGTCGGTTACCGCCTAGTAGTTATTACGTAATTGGGTACCAGTAAAATGTCCCATGCAACCGGATGCATTATCTGATCAGGTAAAGCGTTGGATAAATGAAAACCCAAGCCACATCAACAAAATGCCACCACTTCACCGCACCTTCTACGCTCCATTGATTATCAATAACCGAATCCGTACTGCGAACACGAAAATAAACGAATAGAAGCGCCAGTACCCCGGTCATTACGTGAGTGACGTGTACTCCAGTGAGTGTAAAAAGCACGGTTCCAAACCCTGTAGATGGTGGAAAATGCTTAAATGCTTCATGCCATTCATAACCCACTCCAAACACGAAAATAATCCCCATGACTATGGTGGCTAGAAGCATCTGTTTAGCTCCAGGCAGATCACCATGTTCCGCTGAGACTTCAGCTCGATACGCAGTCAAACTGCTAAGTAACAGTAGAACGGTAAGGCTCAGACCAAGAAGTTGGTCAACATCAGCAGGGGTTGTTGTCCCTACAACAAAAAATCTAGATGACAGAAGAGCCAGAAAAAATGATGCATCTGAAACCAGAAATAGCCATAATCCTAATCGATTAATCGTCAACGAATCGAAGCGGTGATTTACTCGTGGGGCATGATGGAATGTCACTGGTTCAATCCTCTTCTCTATCTATTTCAGGATCGTCAATTAGCATTCCATACCAGGCATCTGAGACATGTTTCCAAAGTTGACCGAAGTGCATAAAGTACTGGATGATCAGCCAGGCTTTGAGCAGGGCTACTAGCAATAAAAGCGTGAACAATATCGCGGTGTTATCGAAAACCACCGCGACCAAAAATTCAACGGCGGTCAAGACAGCAAGAACCGCTATCACAATCCAACCGGTTTTCAATGAGTCGCGAATCGCTTGATGCATCTACCTAATCTCCCTCTACCGGGTCAGAGACGACCGAACGTTCAAACCTAGCGTGCACGACAGTCTCATCGCCATAGCCGTAAGGGTCGCCAGTAACAACAGGGAATTCGTCGAAATTCTCTAGTGGCGGCGGTGAGGTCGTCTGCCATTCAAGCGTCTTTGCATCCCATGGATTATTTGGAGCCTTCTCACCACGGATCCACGAGTTCAGCATGTTGTATACCCAAGGCAAGAACGCTAAGCCAAGTCCGAACGCTGCTATTGAGACTATAAGGTTCATGAATTCGAACTCAGGTGGATATGCAGCAACTCGACGGTTCATTCCGATCGTTCCGGGTATGAACATTGCCAAAAATGTAATGTTGTACAAAATAAACATCAACCAGAAATGGATTCGACCCAGAGTTTCGTTGTACATACGCCCTGTAATTTTAGGGAACCAATAATACCCAGCGGCGAAGATGGCAAAAATTTCGCCACCCATGATCGTGTAGTGGAAATGCGCTACGACAAAATAGGTGTCCTGTAGCGCTATATCGGTCGCTACATCTGCCAAGAAAATTCCGGTAAGCCCACCTATCGTAAAGTTGAATATAACCCCCAGAGCAAACAGCAGAGGAACCTTCAAACGCAACTTGCTTCTCCACAGGGTCCCCAGAGCTGACAAGAAGACAACTCCTGTTGGTATCGAAATCAACTCAGTAAGTAT
>CAJWJL010000192.1:0-4370 GCA_913042135.1 uncultured Chloroflexota bacterium
TCTAACCTAGGTCTGGCACCGATCTCATTGCTTCTGTAATTTCTTCCTGTGGCAAAGCGTAATCAAGCATGTCTCCTGAAAAGTAACTATCGTAAGCCGAAAGATCCAGATGCCCATGACCGCAGAGATGGAAAAGTATGTTCTTCTCTTCACCCGTCTCTTTGGCAACCAAAGCCTCGTCGATAGCTGCTTTCAGGGCATGAGTTGGTTCCGGAGCAGGGATAATTCCTTCAGTGCTTGCAAACAAAACAGCTGCTTCAAAACAGGTAGTCTGGTGGTAAGCCCGTGCCTCATAAACACCTGCTTCAAACAGTGCGCTAATCAATGGCGCCATGCCATGATAGCGGAGTCCGCCGGCATGGATCGGGTTTGGTACGAACGAGTGTCCGAGCGTGTGCATTTTCAGCAGTGGGGTCATACCAATGGCATCGCCAAAGTCATATAAGAAGTTACCTTTCGTAAGCGATGGCGAAGCTTCAGGTTCAACCGCAATAAATCTAGTGTTTGTTTTCCCTGCTAAATTGTTGGCCACGAATGGAAACGAAATTCCGGCAAGATTTGATCCTCCACCAGCACAACCGATGACGATATCAGGATAAGCATCTGCCATTTCCATCTGCAAGATGGCTTCTTGGCCGATGATCGTCTGATGCATCAGCACGTGGTTTAATACCGAACCTAGGGAGTATTTTGAATTTGGGTCGCCAGCAGCCACTTCAACCGCCTCAGAAATTGCAATTCCTAACGAGCCGGGCGATTCGGAATCCTGTCCAAGAATAGTTCGACCCGCATTAGTTTCGCTGCTAGGGCTAGCGGTTACGGTTCCACCAAACGTTTCCATCATAGATTTGCGGTATGGTTTCTGGTCGAAACTAGCTTTGACCATGTAGACCTTAGCTTCAATACCAAACTGTTGGCAGGCAAACGCAAGTGCACTGCCCCATTGACCCGCGCCGGTTTCAGTAACAATCCGCTTCGTGCCTTCTATTTTGTTGAAATAGGCCTGAGCAATTGCTGTGTTGGGTTTATGACTTCCAACCGGGCTAACACCCTCATATTTATAAAAAATTTTTGCGGGAGTACCGAGCGCTTTTTCCAAACCAATTGCTCGAATCAGCGGTGTCGGTCGCCACATACGATACATTTCGCGAACCGGATCGGGGATGTCAATCCAACGATCTTGACTGACTTCCTGTTGAATTAATTCCATAGGGAACAATGGAGCGAAGTCGTCTGGTCCAGCCGGTTGCCCTGTTCCGGGATGAAGTGCCGGGTCAAGTGGTTCCGGCAGATCAGCCTGCACGTTGTACCACTGTTTTGGAATATCATTTTCCGTCAGGAGAAACTTTTTCTGATCAGCCAATTTAAGCTCCTACAAGAAAAGCCCAACATTTCCATACCGACTTTTCTGTTTGATTTGAGATTAGGCTACCCGTAAGTTGTGTATCCTTTACTCTCTTGTTCGAAGCCAGAATTTTATGTCTCGATTGAGTGATGTAATCGCTAATAAAGTGAGGGTTCCATGAGATATCCACTGGACTGGATAAGCATACTAGCTCTCAGGCGCCTTTTAAGATGACTCAAACTATCACACACTAATGGGTGTCAGGTAACAAGACAGATATACTTTGCAAACAAGTTCGAGGGGACGCTCGCCGATTGACCAAACGTAGCGCGTCACGTGATTGGCATATGATTGTCGTTGCAATCGCTACTTATTGCTTCTGGACATCGTTGTACTTCTACGTTCCAATTCTTCCCCTACATGCAAGAGAACTGGGTGCAGGTTTAGGGATGGTCGGACTCGTGATCGCGTCATACGCGATCGGACAGATTTTGTTGCGGATACCGATTGGGATCGGATCCGATATCTTTGGAAGAAAACCATTTGCCGTCGGTTCATTGTTGGTCAGTGCCCTGGCTGCGATAGGGCTTGGAATTGCACCAAACCCGTGGAGTCTGTTTGCAGCTCGAACTCTCACCGGCATTTCCGCTGCTGGATGGGTAGCGATAAGCGTTTTATTCTCATCTTATTACCAGTCAGGCAACACAGTAAAAGCGATGGCCATGATTCTGACAGTCAACTCACTGTCACTAGTGACCGCAACATTCATCGGCGGAATAACAGCTGATTATTTTGGCAATGTGAGCACATTTTACATAGCTGCAATAATTGCATTCATCGGAGCACTTTTACTACTCGCCATCCCGGAACCCAGAATATCGGACACCGTTCAATATTCGATTCATTCACTTCTGGGCGTCATTCGATCATCACTTCTATTACGAGTTTCCGTTATTGCAATAACCTTCCAGTTCGTCACCTTCGGGGTTAGTTTTGGATTCCTACCAGTGCATGTCGAAAGCCTCGGGGCCTCAAAATCCGTGGTTGGATACATTACAACTATCGGATTGATTGCAACTGTTGTCGGTACGGCAACTTCGGCATGGATGGTGCGCAGATGGGGTAGCACTTCAACAGTATTAATCGCTGTCATCGCAACACTATGTTCGCTTATATTGATGACTGTCACTACTAGCCTGGCAGCACTCGGTTTTCTTCAGATCTTGAATGGATACGCCAGAGGGTTGACGAATACCGTATTGATTAGTCTGGCACTGGACTCTGCACCCGCTGCTCTGCGCGCGACGGCTATGGGCTCCTTTCAGGCCCTTTATGCGATCGGCATGCTCGCTGGACCAGCGCTATCAGGCCCGATAGCGGACACTTTCGGTATAGAAATGGTCTTCTGGATTTCGGCAGTTGTTACAGCTTTAGGGGGATTACTGGTACTAATAAAACCATTACCAAGTCAAAGATTCTGACTTATCGCCACTTCCAATTCAGAATATTACTCGGGTAAGTTATCAGTGCAATTAGTTTGTCTATGATTAGAACTTCTACCCAATTGTGATTATCACAGTCGGACGTAAACGCTTGAATATCTACTTGGTAAGCTTACAATTTCAAGACGCCATTTCTAATGTTTGAGTCCATCGGGAAACTCATAATATCCTCATGTCGTTAGCGATTAACATGAGGAATTAGATATTCCCCTGAAAAATCTCCAAGCAGGACACTATTGCCAACTGTGAATTGCACTCAAAATGTTCGAGGGAGCTGATTTTTGTTCTACGAAACCTCTACTTTCAAGAAACCATCTCCACATCTACGTGATGACAGATTCCATGCACTCGTCATGTTACTTCCTAGAGAGTCAAAACGATTATTAGCTCAAGCTGTTCTGCAGGTTCCAGAGGTCCGCCGAGTTCTCAAAAAAGGATGGTTTGTACTCTCTCGGGGTGTTACTCCCGCCTACATACTGGAAGAACTGACTGGACAGCCCACAGATAAAGGGAATAGTACGGCAGGAATCGTCACCAATTCTAGATTGGCAAGTGTTATTGAAGAAGACCGACTAGGTCCTTGGGTTTTTAAAAATGGTCAACTCTCTGAGACTGCCGCACCGGAAGCCCTCTCGCATTTCACTTCAAGCGACGTTTCCGTCAAGGGTGCAAATGCCGTGGATTGGAATGGGAATATTGGTGTACTGGCCGCGGATGGAATGGGTGGAACAGTCGGAGGTATCTGGGGAACTCTTACAGCCCGTGGTTCACACTGGATTGCCCCAGTAAGTTTGGAGCGTCTAATACCATCTGTAATTGAAGCAGCACGAGTATGCGGTAACCATTTATGGGATCTCACGATGGGACAATCTGCCGGTCTCATGCCGGTGGTCAACGCACATGTGATTACAGAGATACAAGCACTCGAAATCTTAACGGGTGTCAAAGCTACCCACGTTGCATCCGGCGGAGTAGCTGGTTCCGAAGGAGCTGTAATCTTGTCTCTTTCAGGTCAAGAAACTACTGTTAGACAGGCATTCGAACTCATCGAAACAATAAAAGGTGAAGCACAGTTCGATCCCCCGAGGCTAATTCCTTACGTTAGAGAACCAGTGTCAGCCCCAAAGCATAGCCCAAATTAACAATCCCCAAACGGGTTATGTAATACCGATATATTTCTTCTCAGGTGCGGAAGAGATATTGAGCACCGGCTGCATACGGCGCTCCAGATCAAGATCTTCCATTTGGAAACTGGCATCCCAAATCCCAGGACTTGTCAGTACTCTGGCGCTACCAATTTCTTTCGTCAATGGTTCATTCACTCTGGTAACAATCAGTAAGAAAAGCTAGGCAGGACGCGAAGGACACAATAAGGATCTCGATCCGACCTAACTTTCAACATGCCCTGGAAGCCATGAGACCCCCACTAATTCCAGAGCTCCACTCATAGGGGCATGCCCACAATTTAACACTGACTCAGCACCCTGATCTGAAGAAGAACAACCAACTGCAACCGCCATTAG
>CAJWJL010000193.1:0-4352 GCA_913042135.1 uncultured Chloroflexota bacterium
TACGCTGGTATGCCCATGGGTGTGTTTTATATTTACCTGCCAATTCGGCCGAGAGTACAGCATCCCACGGCAGATTTGCAAACTTGGCCATATTTGTCAGCAAGGCTACGTTTCCGTTTGAAAGCGATGCCACGATAAATTTCGATTTCAGTCGAGTCAGCCCTGCGGTTGAATCAGGCCAGCCTTCCAGCCGGTGCCAGGATTTGTTGAAGTCGACAATTTCATCTTCCTCCAAGGTAGGGAATTCGTATTTTCCCATCAGTAGCTCTAATCGATCCCGATGAATTTCGTCGACGATTTTCCATTTGTCTTCACCCGAATTAACTTTGACCATTCCTGAGTGATATCCATCGCGCCAGTCGTCGGCAAATTGATCCCAGTCAGCTTCCACCCCGTGTTTGGAACCAAACTCTTGCGCTTGGCGGGCGATAGAGGTGCGCCAATCAACGACCGTTCCGAAAACATCGAACACCAGTGCTTTTATGTTTTTACCATTCAAATACGATCTCCTTAGAAATTAAACCAGTCAAGCACACGTCTCTATCAGTCACAAGGCGGTATTCTATTTGTTCGGACACAGGAGTCCAATGGTGATCCTTGTTTACTCGTTACCCAAAAGGGGGAATCGTTGACTGTTACTAAACAACTTAAACAGAAATATTCAACGTTATGGGATGCCGCAGTTCATCATAGGTTCATCACAGAGCTCGGCGAGGGAACTTTGAGCAGGGAACGTTTCTCAAGATATTTTGAACAGGATTACATATTCATTAACGACCTGGTCAAAACGGCTGGGATCGCAGTAGCGAAAGCTCCAAGCAATAAAATTGCACGTCCTGTGGAAGAATTTCTCAACGCTATTTTAGGAGCGGAAGATACGTTGTTTATAGATGCTTTTCGGACACTTGGTATAGATGAGAGTCAATACCTCAGTGCTCAACCTCTTCCAACGACTTCGTCCTTTGGAGATTTTCTTGTACGACTGGCGTACGAGGGCTCCTTTCGTGAGGTTTGTACTGCTATGTTGGTCACAGAAGGTGTTTATTTGGATTGGGGCGAACGCCTTCAAACAGAAGGAGCGAATCCGAAAGACAGCGGCTCCGAGCTAGGTGATTTTTATCAAGGATGGATTGAACTTCATGGCGAAGATGCCCTTGGTCCGATTGTCGAACATTTAACGATGGTCGTTGATCAAGCTATGGATATTGATATACCGAGACTTGGACTTATATTTCAGCAGGCCTTGCGATACGAGGTCGCGTTCTGGGATATGGCATACGACGGTGAAACATGATAGAAAAGGCGATCGAAATCAAAGTGCCTGTAGTAATGACAATTGCTGGGAGTGATTCGGGTGGTGGAGCTGGAATTCAGGCTGACCTTAAGACATTTGCAGCACATGGAGTGCATGGGGCGTCGGTAGTTGCAGCAGTTACCGCGCAAAATACCATGGGTGTCTATGCAGTACAGGAAGTTGATCTCGAAATAATCACAGCTCAAATTGATGCAGTTGTTGAAGATATGTGTCCGGTTGCCGTCAAGACCGGTATGTTGTCCTCACCGGATATCGTTCGACTCGTCGCTCAAAAAACACTTGATTATGGCTGGAAAACACTTGTCGTTGATCCAGTTATGGTTTCGTCATCGGGGGCCAGATTGCTCAGGGATGAAGCCATCGAAACTTATCGGCGCGATCTACTTCCTCTTGCCACCGTGGCTACTCCTAATATTCCCGAGGCAGCTGAATTGGCCGGTATCAGCATCAGCTCAAGTGATGATTCACGAGAGGCTGCGCGTGTGATTAATGATTTTGGTGTGAACTATGTAATCGTAAAAGGCGGGCACTTGGAAACTTCTGGGCAAAGTGTTGATTTGCTATACGACGGTGATTCATTCACAGAATGTGCTCTTCCTTGGATCAACTCGACAAGTAACCATGGCACAGGTTGTACGTTTGCCTCGGCACTTGCTGCACGTTTGGCATTAGGAGACCAGATTCAAACAGCGTTCAGTAGTGCAAAAAAATATGTATGGGAAGCGATGAATAATGCATATGCAGTAGGGGAAGGTAATGGTCCTTTAAACCATATGTGGCGCCATCCGAAGTGAGATGGTTCATGGGTAAAGACAAAGACAGGATTTAATTTTTCATGCCGCCTATAAAACGATTATTTCTTACTGAAGCTGAGGTGGATGATCTTCTGGATATGGACCTTGCTCTAAAAGCGCTCGAAGAAGTTTTCAAAGCAAGGTCTGCCGGTGAGGTGTATAACCAATCGCGATATCGACTGCCGACTGGAAGTGGATCGTACAATTTTATGTCTGCGACCTGGCCAAAGAGAGGATTCGCTGGGCATAAATCGTACGTTGCCGGTCCTGGTGGAGTGAATTTTCACGTAATGCTTTACGGTACAAATGGAGAAGGCCTAATAGCATTGCTAGAGGCTGGCAGGATGGGTCAGGTTCGTACTGGAGCAGCGTCAGGGGTCGCTACTAATTACATGGCACGGCAGAACGCTTCGACAGTCGGGATCATTGGGTCTGGCTATCAGGCTGAAACCCAGCTCGAAGCGGTCTGTGCTGTTAGAGATATCACAGACGTTAAAGTTTTCTCTCGTCAGCGCGTTAATCGGGAGAAGTTTGCTTTGAATATGGCAGATCGGCTAGGTACGAAAGTTGTGGCAGTTGAATCAAAAGAAAATGCAGCCGAAGGGGTTGACGTGTTGATTGCTGTTACGAACTCAGTTGAGCCGGTTGTGACCGGCCAGATGCTAGAACCGGGGATGCATGTTAATGCTGCTGGTAACAATTCCTGGACGAAGCGAGAGCTCGACACATTGGCTGTCAGGAAGGCAGATCTCATAGTCTGTGATGATATTGAGCAGGCAAAAATTGAATGCGGAGAATTGATGCAAGCTGCTGAGACTGGTGATTTTGTATGGGATTCGGCTGTACGGCTTGACACTATCGTCGCAGGCCTTAAAGCTTCACGTTTAAGTGATAGCGATATTACGTTGTTTGAGTCCCAGGGTGTGGCTTTTGAAGATCTCGCCGTATGTGCGAGACTTTATGAATTGGCGCTTGAACAAGGCATCGGCACGCGGCTTCCAGATTAGAAATATCACTTAAAGTCTTTTTTGATCAGCGTTGGATTGTTCAAAAATCAGCTTGTTTTTCTAGGGGTTTTCTCGTGTATTGAACTTGCCCGGAGGATCAGGCACAAGTGCACATATTTAGGCGTAAACTTTGTCCAAATCCTGCCCGAAACGGGATAGGCATATGGAAAGAGTAGAAGTCGTTGGCACTTGAATATTTAAAACTCGATGAATCTAATTCAATTCGCATATCAGCTGCGGATTTGCATAAACAGGTTTCTGCGATATTGCAGGGCGTAGGCACTCCCAAGGATCACGCTGAGATCACAGCCAAAATTCTTGTCTCGGCTAGTCTTCGTGGAGTTGATACGCATGGCGTCGGGAATGCTGTTCGATATTCCATGTCTATTGAGGATGGGACTTACACGATTCCTCAGACTGTGGAAGTCATTTCTGAAACCGAAACGACGGCGTTATTGAGTTGTGGCAATGGCCTTGGCTTTGTGGCGGCTCATCAGGGCATGGAGATGTCAATTGCCAAAGCTCGAGAGTTTGGACTGGGAATGGCCACTATACGTGATGGCCACCATATAGGGATGGTGGGTTACTACCCGATGATGGCGACTCAGAACGATATGATCGGCATGGCTATGACCAACGCCAATCAAGCGGTCAGGCCGGCTCTTGGTGCCCGTCCACGTGTTGGTACTAACCCAATTGCATTTGGTGCTCCGTCTGGTGATGAGCGAGACTTTATCTTGGATATGGCTACAAGCACAGTTGCTAGTGGAAAGATCGGACTGGCTAGACGACTGGGCGTAGAAATACCCGAAGGGTGGGCTGTAACTGGAGAAGGAGAGCCTGTGACAAATCCACCGGCAGACCGGGGTGATCATTGGTCACAAAACCCTTTAGGCGGTTCAAGAGAACAAGGTTCTCATAAGGGTTATGGGCTTGGGGTGATGGTGGATATTCTTTGTGGTGTACTCTCGGGCGGTGGTGTTGGAACACAATTGGCGGGTGGCGAGAATATGTCCTGGACTATGGCGGTTGATATTGCTCGGTTCAGGGATGTCGATGATTTTAAGTCGATGATGGACGACATGATTCGTGAACTTCATGAAACTCCTCCGTTGCCTGGCGAAAAGGCTGTACTCGTTGCGGGGGACCCAGAAGAAGACTACGAGGATGATCGTTCAGTAAATGGAGTGCCAGTTGAACATGGGCAGTACGATGAAATGAGGTTGCGCGCGGTAG
>CAJWJL010000194.1:0-4318 GCA_913042135.1 uncultured Chloroflexota bacterium
CATCACCCCTGGTTGCGGTATATCCACAACGATGATTTCAACATCAGTAATTTTCATGATCGTTCTCTTTTTTTGTCCCTCACTAACCGATCAACTCACCATGTGTGAAGTTTATTTACAAGTCCGACATAGATTTCAGTGACATCGGCGCTGAAAAAACACTATTGGTGAACACTTTCAGACACATGTAATGCCTGTGACCAACCGTTGGTGTCCTGCAAACGACATTTTCGGCAGTCAATTAGACAATAATACTTTGTGATGACATGGGTTTAAATGAAATTGGCTCTGGTAGTGATAGAGGTCGTTATCAGACACCAGAGCCAATTTCGAGCGAGACTGTTTCGCTCACCCCAGTTGATTGATCCGTTGTTGCCATGAAAGGCGAGGAAACAACACAACCACCAGAAGACTCTACATACGCCCATCAGGGCTAAACGGATTACAGTTTATGAAATAACTATATATTTATATATAGCAGTAATTTTTTATTCACATTACCTATTAACCGATGGCTTGGATAAGACGAGCAGCCACAACTTGCTCTTGGCCGATCGCCAAGTTGACCATATTAGCCGCCAGTCCTCCATCGATCCTTGCGATGTAAACACGGGGTTTTCCCTGATGAAGTTCTTGCCACACACGATCCGCTTCACTTGAACCCTTATTAAACCTGATCACGCAATTCGGGACATGAAACTGCAGGTAATCGTGTTCTACAGAAACCGTAACGTTCGGGTTGTCTTTCAATTCATCATAGATATGTTCAGCTTGAGCTCTCATTGCCGCCATACGAGCATCATCGTCGGACTCTATAAACAATTGCAATGCTGTAGCCATTCCAATCATTTCTTCCCGCCCAACCTTGGCAGGGCGTCCAACAGCCATTTCGGGGCCACTATTTAGTAATGCAGCTTCGATCAAGTCTTTGCGTCCTGCGAGAAGACCTGCCGATTGTGGACCACCTATGTATTTTCCACCGGAAAATGTGACTAGATCGGCACCATCATCGATATATCGAGTTAAGTTGGATTTGGGTGGCAACATGGCTGCACCATCAACAATAACTGGCACAGCATTATCGTTGGCGATTTCAACTACCTGCTTAAGGGACAGTCCATTTCTGGGTGGACCATAAGCGAATGTGTAAAGAATTCCAGCCGTTTTTTCTGTTATTGATTTCACAAATTGCGTAGCGGTTGCACCGTTTCCATCTCCTGACAGTCTGATTTCCGCTCCTGCATATTCGTGGCATTTCATGTAGCCAGCAGGGTTATTGTGCTGTGTAAGGATTTCATTTTTAAGTCCGACTGTATCCGGAAGCTGAGCAATCTTTTTTGAATCAGTTCCTGTAATCACCGCAGCGGTTGCCAGCAAAAGTCCACCGGCTGCTCCTGAACAAATTAGTCCACTTTCAGCTCCCGTAACCTCAGCTACAAAATCTCCGGTTGCTCTTTTTAATTCAACAAGGTTGACGTAAGACTCGGATGCCAGGCTCATTGCCTCTCGAACCTCTGCGCTCATCATCGACCCACCGTGAGTAGTATGCGTTCCTCCAGCATTTATCAATGGAGTTACACCAAATCTGGCATATACAGGGTTATTAAGCGGGTCGCTCGACATTGTTCGAATCCTTTAACCATTCAGAAAGGTTGTAGAGGCCAAGTTTAGTCATTTAAACAGTCATTATTAAGTCAACTTGTGATAGAACTACGCATCGACGAAATAAAACTCAATTTCATGGACATAATGACATACACCAACTGACAACAGTTCGCTATGGAGGCTACGGTGACAGGAATATATGAACAATTTGGAGTTACACCAGGCATTAATGCACGTGGCAATCAAACCCTACTAGGCGGCTCTACCCCACCTCCAGAAATCCAGGAGGCGATGGACGAAGCTATGAACTCAGGTTATGTCGTATTTGAGGACTTACTGAGGAAAACTGGTGATTTCATTGCTGAAACACTTGGTACTGAATCTGCATTTGTCACCTCTGGCGCTGCCGCTGCGATTTCGCTAGGTAGTGCAGCCGCACTGGCCGGTAACGATCGAGATAAGATGGGCAAGCTCCCCGACACCTCATCCTTCGACAGAAATGAACTTGTTTTCCAAAAAGGTCAAGACTACACCTACAAACGTTGCTTCACATTAGCTGGGGCCAAACTTAAAGAAGTCGGACGTGAAGATGGTTGTACTGTAGAGGAAATGGAGGCCGGTATAGGCCCTAAAACAGCAGGGATTGCTTTCTACGAAAGTGGCCTTTGGGGCGACGAGTGGGTTTCGATAGAGGAGGCCCGGGTACTGGCAGACAAACATGATATCCGTCTCATAGTAGATGCGGCTGGACAGATTTATCCGCTTGATCAATTCACAAAAGTTGCTCAAACCGGAGATGTAGTAGCGTTTGGAGCCAAATACATTGGTTCACCGCATTCGACCGGAATATGCACCGGACGAGCTGAATGGGTTGAGTCGGCATTTCAACAGAACTTTATTGGGGTAGAAATGGCAGGAATGAATGGGTTACCGCGGGGTTATGGACGACCCTATAAGACGGACCGAGGAGAGGTTATAGGAGTGGCTGCTGCCTTACGCAGATGGTTCTCAATCGACCATGAAGAACGACTGGCAATTGAAGAGGCAAAACGGACGGCATTCCATCGCGGTCTAAATGATGTCAATGGAATAGACGTAACAATACCGAATACAGCTCAGCTAGGCCCGAATACAACCGTTTTCATACGCTTCGACCCTGAGGTCACCGGGGTAGATGTAAATGAGGTCATTAAACGTCTTGAACAAGGAGATCCACCAATTTGGACCCGTGTTGGCGGTGAGGAAGGATCGATTGGCATTGGGGTTCAAATGTTGACCGACGAACAGGTTGAAACCGTAATACAGCGGATCAAGGAAGTTATTTCCTAACCCTTCAAACAACACACGTGCTCTAGAGAGGAATTAAAAGCGATATGCAATGGAGCATCCTGATTACAGGTGGACGAGTGATCGATACCTTCTCGGGTATTGACGAAGTCAAGGACGTCGCTATCTCAGGAAAAACCATCGACGAAATCGGAACAAACCTTCCGAAGGAAAACGCAGGCCTCCATATAGATGCTCAAGGAAAAATTGTCACCCCTGGATTTATCGACCTTCACGTGCACAATTATACTTCTCGTGGGAACCAACCAAGCGTTGATTCTGACACGACTAACCTTGCATTCGGAGTGACGACTGCGCTCGATGCAGGAACCGCTACGCCGGGAGAGTACCCTCACTACTGGGAGTCTGACATACAAAATACGAAAGTCAGACTGTATTCACTCGTAAGAATGCCAGACCCATATGGACCAACCCCCTCATCGGTCGGAGAAGTTCAAGAGCTCATCACCAGCTACGACACACTGCTAGGCGTGAAATTCCACCATTCGCAGAAATTCTCTTCATTGCCTTTGGCTAGAGAAGCGGCGGATTTCGGCGGAGGAATACTCATGTGTGAAGCATACGGTGCGCCGATTCCGCAGCTTCTTGATTGGATGAACCCGGGTGATATCCTCACACACACTTTTCATGCCGCATTCCGCTTCCCTATCTTCGACCACCGAGGGCAACTCTGGTCAAAGATATGGGACGCCAAAGAGCGGGGTGTATACCTAGATATAGGACACGGTGCTAGAGGTTTCGCTTTCCGAACTCTTGAGCAAGCTGTCGCACAAGGATTTAAACCCGATACGATCAGCACTGACGTGCATGTCGGGAACATAGATGGACCTGTATTCGACATGCCCACAACCATGTCTAAGATGTTCACTGTCGGTCTATCGCTGAACGAGATAATAGACATGTCAACACGCATCCCAGCCCGAGCGCTAGATCAAGAGCGAGAGCTAGGCTCACTCGCTGTCGGCACAGTGGCTGACGTAGTAATCAGCTCGATCGATCAGGGCGAATACACCTACATGGATGTGCTGCACGAAACACGGACTTCGCGTGAAAAAATTGTTGCAGAAACGATTGTGTACTCGGGTAATGTCTATGACGGCAGCCATTACCATCCCGTGGAGATGTCCCATAAACATGACGCACCACCAGGATTCATTCTTACTGAGACATAATCAGAGAACAGTCTACTGCCGCTATGGTTTAGGCGGGTCGGCAGTTGGTTCGTAAAAATAACCTGCCGTTGAGTAGTATGGTCCTGCATTTTCAGGTGGGTTTGCATCGAGTATTGCAGTCACTTCCTGACGTTCCTCTGAAGTGATTTTCCATTCGGCTGCAGATGCATTTTGTCGAATCTGCTCTGGTGAAC
>CAJWJL010000195.1:0-4247 GCA_913042135.1 uncultured Chloroflexota bacterium
ACTTCTACATGATCTAAAGCAGACCAGTCGCCTTTCCATTCAGATTCGAGCATTCTCTCGAACGAATATTTAACATCGTCTGACGTCAGTTCGCCGTAGCCGTTGGACCATTGCAAACCAGGTTTGAGGGTATAGTCAATGTGAGTCCCGTCGGGTTGAGATAGATGAGATACAAAATCGGAAGGTGCCCACCCTAATGCACCGCCCTCGAAAGTAAAATTCGCTAGTCTTGGCATCAAAGCCCACTGAATTGTGATTTCTGATCCTCCCACCATGTAACCCGGATCAAGAGATGCCAACTTTAGGTGGGACCGAGCATTTAGCACACGGTGCCCTTCTGCATTTGTTTGTATTGAGTAACCACCCAGTGCAGCACTCATTCCAAGGGCGGAAGCTACCTGCAGAAACTCTCTGCGTTTTTCATCAAAGCTTTTCATATATTCTCCTTAGGTGTAACGGTAAATCTGTTGCAACAAATTAGCCAGACTACGTTTGTTTGCATTAGCTAATATATGACCCATACTAAATTAGCACTATCTAACTTGTCCAGCGAGAAGTTCCTCTCGCTCTCTGAGCTCTCTGAGACCAACTGAAAAATAGTTGGAAGAGGATATGTCGCCCTATCTTTTTGTTGCCAACGTCTTCCCGCAAGGCGAATACCGTCACCAAGTGGTACCCAGAAATTCTCGACTTCAAATGGAAAGTGTTTTATGTATCGCATGATTCACTTAGCTACCATGTTGTAGCCTCTGAATTTGTATTGTCTAAATGCCATTTCTAGGAATTGGCACCGACCAACGTTTGGACAGCACTCTCTCCTTAGATTCATAGACATCTAAGTCAGCTGTCAACCAAAACTGATCCCTAGTCGAAGCCAGGTGAGTACGAGCAAGAACTTCAATCTCATATCCGTCCCGCTTTACGCGATTACCGACTATCATCTCGGTCTCAGCGCTCAAAGGGTCACCTTCAGTAATTGACATTCGCTCGGTAGTCGCCCGACCACCTACCTCCAAGCCGTGCTCTTCTATCACAAGTCCGTCAGCTCCGCGTTGTGTGAACACTTCCACGCGACCGCTCAGGACATCATGCGAGACTACATTCTTAGACGGCTCATTCGACAAAACAGTAGTGGGCATTGGAGGCCCCTCTTCAGCAGCAAGAAATGGCTTAATTTTCGGTCCGCCTCGACTGGGCCTGACGGGCAGCTCTATCGTAGATAGTCGTGTATGGAGCGTTAGTTCAACGGGTTCGGGTGAAGGCCAAATCATAGGCCAATAGGTGGTTGAGATCCCCACACGCAACCGATGACCACGGACGAACGAATATGCCGCATCACTCAGTTGAATATTCACACGGTAACGCCGGCCGGGAATCAGCTTCTGAACTTTGTGATGACCATTTCGATGAGTCAAGTTCATCACAGCATAAGCGACTCGAGTGGATGACCCATCGGGTTTTACATCATTGAGGCGTACACAAACAAATGCTGTGGGGCGATCAACTGAAAGATCCAAAGTCACCTTAGTGGCGCCAAGAATCTCCAGATCAGATCGAAGTGGAGAGCCATCAAAACAGATTGACGCACCATCATCAAATCTCTGGTCACCAGGAAACTCTGGCCCTTCTCCACCGGTACCGTAGGGGCACCACTCCCCTCCCGCCAGGCCAAGAGTCTGTGGTGTAACCGCTACCCTAGCTACGTCTCGAGTTGGTGTTAACGAGAGCCCAACGTCTCCAAGATAAAATTTCTTGGCACTGATACGAGAACTCGGCCACTGCATTTCACCAACCCAACGACCGGGACAGTCCGCATACCAAGATGACCCGGGTACGTCTTGCTGCATGTAGGCACGCAGCATCGGTTCTTTCATGATGCCGGTATCAATATCCTTCAGCCAGTAGTCCCACCACCGCAACATCTCCTGCAGGAATCCGATGGCAGGACCAGGCGCCCTAGGAGATTGTCCCCACTGATGGCCATGGGGGCCCACAATTCCCATCCGGGGAACTTGAAGATGTTCTAATAGTCTGGGAATCGCATCCGTATACCCGTCTAACCAACCGCCCACGGCCATTACGGCGCACCGAATATTGTCGTAATTTTCACATATTGAACCGTGACGCCAGTAAGCATCTCGCGTTGGATGCTTCATCCACTTTTCAACAGGACAAGGCACTCCTTCCAGTCGATCTTTCCAATTCTTTCGCCAACCAGAACCCATGATTTCGGGATCACCGGGCAGCGGCAGAATTGAAAAAAAGGTCGTGCCCCAATCCAGATTGTCATTGAGCAGACACCCGCCACTGTAGTGCATATCGTTTGCATAGCGGTCGTCGGTCGAACACGAGGTCACTATAGCTTTAAGAGCCGGTGGTCTCAGCGCCGCAACCTGTAGTGAATTGAAACCTCCCCAAGAAATACCAAACATCCCGACCTTTCCACTACACCAAGACTGACGAGCGAGCCAAGCAATAATCTCTTTCCCGTCACTTAACTCTTGACGGGCATACTCATCACGCATGACGCCAAAGCTGTCGCCAGCACCGGCCAAATCCACTCGCACACTCGCGTAACCATGTCCGGCAAAGTAACTGTGTTTCGGCTCGTCTCCCCCCCGCGTCATGTCTCGTTTTCGATACGGTATATATTCCAATAGGGCAGGCACCGGGTTATCCGGCCCTGCATCTTCGGGCATCCAAATCCGAGCAGCGAGCCGATCCCCCCGTTTCATTGGTATCCAAACACCTTTCTCTAGCACCTTTACCGTATGGGGAAACTCCCTGATCGTTTTCATCGTTGGGATCCTGTAATATTTATGACGCTTTATGTAAATGATAAATCACGAATGGCTACTGCAGTGACATTACGCATTGATAAACGCTATGTCTTCCATTATTGATTCTGATATTTATCCAATCGATAGAATTAACCATCCGAGAACCCGGCGACTAATAGCTACTGCCCAATCAGAGTTGGCATCAGTGGGTGCCTGTCACTTCCCTCAATTTCTCAATTCTGCTGGTTTATCTCATTGCTTAACAGAAGCCATTGGGCTCGAATCTCAAGCCCATTCCAGCAACAATCAGTACACGCCGTACTACCAAGTGCCCGACGACACTTACCCTGAAGGACACCCTCGAAATTCGACAGTACGATTTGCTGTGCGTTATGTTTCCCGCAAGTTGCTTTCTCAAGTCTCGCCGCTAAGGATGATTTTTGAAGCGGACGATCTGTTGAGGTTCCTACGAGAATTGTTGCCAGATGAACCACTCTACCGTTACAGCGACCCAAGAGGATCGCTCAATTACACTGTAATGGCCCAAGATGACCAGTTAGGATGGCATTTCGATGCGTGCGAACTGGTCGCATCAATTTTACTACGACCCGCCGGTAACGGCGGCGACTTCGAATATATCCCTGCTGTACGTAGTGCCGACGACGAAAACTTTTCAGCTGTCGAATCCATTTTGAGTGGCAACGATGAGCAACGCATCGGTGTAGATTTTCAGCCCGGGGATTTGGTCCTTTTCCGAGGTCGGCACAGCCTGCATCGAGTCACACCGATCCGAGGCGAAACCACCCGCTTGATGGCACTCATGAGTTTCGACAACGTCGAACAGGCTCTTGAGCGGGACGTACCAGATGACCTTTTACCGTCGTGAGATTCTCTGATTCAGTTTTCAACCGGTCCACGCAGTTATTATTTTCTGCAATTGATGTAGTCCATCCGTCAAAGCTGCTGGTCCGGGCTGCAAAATCTCCGCCGACTTGATTTCATAGATGTCCCCGTTCTGCACCGCAGGTATAGCGTCCCAGCCTTGCCGTGCTGCTACTTTTTCGGGACGAAACTTTTTGCCGCACCACGATCCGATGATGATGTCCGGTGCTCGCCGAATCACCTCTTCAGGATCGGCAATGATTCGGCTCTTGCCATCCGGACAAACAGCCAATTCTGGAAATATATCGTCCCCGCCAGCAATAGTGATCAGCTCTGAGACCCAACGGATACCGGAGATCTGGGGGTTATCCCATTCTTCGAAATACACTGTGGGTCGTCGGGACCGACTGGCCGCTTGGGCCGTATTGCGTTCAATGTTCTTTTCGTATGCCCCCGCCAGTTCATCCGCACGCTTGGCAGCACCCACCATCCCTCCCAGCGTCCGGATCATCGACAGGATCTCTTGAACCGATCGGTGGTTGAACACCAGCACCGTGATACCACGGCGGATCAGCTCAGCCGCGA
>CAJWJL010000196.1:0-4238 GCA_913042135.1 uncultured Chloroflexota bacterium
GGTGTATGGGGAGAAGTTTCGGCGGACGATTACTGGGAGCGCATAGATTATTTCCTCGAACGCATCGTACCTGTAGCAGAAGAATATAAAGTAAAACTTGCATGTCACCCGCATGACCCTTACACACCTGACGGTTACCGCGGAGTAAGCAGGGTGTTAGGAACAGTCGACGGGATGAAAAAATTCGTGCAAATGCATGAAAGTTCTATTCATGGCCTGAATTTCTGCCAGGGAACCGTTTCAGAGATGCTAGATGATCCGGCTACCGAAATATTCGATGTAATAAGGTGGTTCGGGAAAAGAGATAAAATTTTCAATGTGCATTTCCGAAATATCGCGGGCAAAAAACTCGAGTTTGAAGAGACTTTCCCTGACGAAGGCGACGTAGATATGCTGAAGGCAGCCAGAACCTATAAAGAAGTGGGTTACAAAGGGATGTTGATGCCGGATCACGCCCCAGCGGTAGCAGGAGAAAATGCGGCAACTGTCGCGTTCGCCTACTGCTACGGATACATCAGGGCAATTTTACAATCAATCGACGAATTGAACGACTAATTACCCGTAACAAAATATCAGAACAACCGAAATCATCTGAGGTCGCAAAGCTAACGATTAACTCCAACAATTACACAATGCATAGATGCACTGTACAAAGAGTCGTGGACACTTCACCTCACCCTCGGTACGATAATTTATAACTTGCATCAACAACCTGTTTCAGATCGGTTGTTTTGTAAGACACGCTCAATTGAATTGGACTTGAATAGGTGAACACGCATTCGTGAACATACACGAGTATCAGGCAAAAGAAATCTTCGAAAAATTTGGTGTGCCTACCCCAAATTCTGGAGTAGCCTCAACAGCCGAAGAAGCAACAGAAATTGCAGATCGAATCGGTGGACGCGTCGTAGTTAAAGCACAAGTACACGCTGGAGGACGAGGGAAAGCTGGCGGAGTAAAACTTGTTGAGTCCGCTAAACAGGCAGGCCAGGTCACAGAGGAACTGATCGGGACCCGTCTCGTTACCAATCAAACAGGACCCACTGGAGTACCAGTTGAAAAGGTCATGATTGCCGAAACACTGGATATCAAAGATGAGCTTTACCTATCAATCGTAATAGATGGAGATATAGGTGCTCCAGTCGTGATGGCCAGCAGCGAAGGTGGTATGGATATCGAGGAAGTCGCAGCCAGCACCCCTGAGAAAATCTTCCGAGTAATCGCTGATCCCTTAATCGGACTTTCCGCTTATCACGCCAGAGATTTAGCCATCGCTTTGAAGGTTCCGTCTGAATCGATAAAAGCAACTACGAAACTAATAGTCGACCTGTACAGGGTATTCATTGAAAATGATTGTTCGCTTGTTGAAGTAAACCCGCTGGTAGTCACAGAAGATAACGCAATCATAGCCTTGGACGCTAAGATCAACCTCGAAGATGATGCATTGTTTCGTCACCAAGCGCTCGCAAGTCTGATTGATCCGAATCAATTGGACCCTCTGGAACAACGTGCTTATAAATCCGATCTCGCATATGTGAAACTCAATGGTGGACGGGTTGGCTGCATGGTAAACGGCGCGGGTCTCGCAATGGCTACTATGGATATCACAAAGAACGCCGGGGCCGAACCGGCGAACTTTCTTGACATCGGAGGATCAGCCAATCAGGAGCGTATCGAGGAAGCATTTAAAATCATAGTAGATGACACTGATGTCGAAATAGTTTTGGTGAATTTATTCGCGGGCATAGCGCGCTCAGATGTCGTCGCCGCAGGTATCGTAGCCGCAGCAGCAGAAACCGCCGCCGAAGTGCCACTGGTTGTATCTATGCGTGGGACAAACGCAAAAAAGGGAATCGAGATTCTCACAGACTCCGGCCTTGATATCACGGTCGTAACAGATCTTGCAGCTGCGGCTGATGTATTACAACAAAAGCTACTAGACCTTGAGCATTCAAACTAATGGCGATTCTTGTTGATTCGGAAACTCGTTTACTTGTCCAGGGCCTCGGCCGAGATGGAAGTTTTCAGGCAAGTAGAACTCGTGCATATGGCACAAATATGGTCGCCGCAGTGCATCCTGGCCGCAATGGGCAAAAATTCGAAGACAATGTGCCATTCTTTTCACAAGTAGCGGACGCAGTTGAACAAACCGGTGCCAACACCGGAGTCATATTTGTTCCGGCACCCTTTGCTATGGATGCGATAATTGAACAGGTCGATGCAGGACTAGAACTCGTTGTCTGTATCACAGAAGGTGTTCCAGTAATCGACATGGTCAAAGTCATGGCCTACATCAAAGATAAACCAACGCGATTAATCGGGTCGAACTGCCCGGGTGTATTGAGTCCTGCAGATAAAGCCAAAGTGGGCATCATTCCCAGCAATATCGTAAAACCCGGGAATGTAGGTGTTGTTTCGCGGTCTGGAACTCTTACCTACGAAGCAATTGCACAGTTGGTACAGCATGGATTGGGTCAATCCACATGCGTAGGTATCGGTGGGGACCCTGTGCACGGAACAACATTCACTGATGTTCTCGAACTATTTGAAACCGATAACGAAACCGAAGCGATCGTTTTGATAGGCGAAATCGGAGGCACGCGCGAACAGCTCGCTGCCGATTACATCAAAAAGCACATAAATAAACCTGTCGTAGCTGCGATTGCCGGGCAATCAGCCCCAGTTGGAAAGCGTATGGGGCACGCGGGAGCTATTATCACTGGCAAGGCAGCCATGGCTTCTGAAAAGATCAACTCCCTCGCGGAAGCCGGTGTGCATATCGCTGAATCGCCTGCATTGATCGGTGCGAAAATGAAGGAAGTGCTCGGCTAGTTCGAGCATTGCCGCATGAAACTCTCCGAACGGTATATCCACACAGGTAAAATCGCATTAAATCTGTCTGAGTGGGCTCGCCCAACTCCGGACGCACCACCAATACTTTTTTTGCATGGATACGGGTCAAACTCTCAGACTTGGGGTCGTGTAACGGATAAACTTTCCAGGTTTTTCCACCTGTTTGCTCTGGATTTAAGAGGAATGGGCAGGTCCGGGCGTTATGGCCGGAATTCCATTCGCCAGACATGGGCAGATGATGTGATATCAGCAATCAAAATAATCACTTCAAAACCTGTAATGATTATCGGTCATTCCCTCGGAGGATGGGTAGCAAGTGCAGTATCGGCACAATGTCCCGAACTGATATCGAAGGTAGTGTTGGTGGAACCCTATTCCGGAGCCAATTCCGAAGTACGTAAACAGGCAGCGAAACGACCCCCTACACAGCGCAGCCTTAGAGCAAAACAGATCCGAAATGCAAGCAGACCTGAAGATCTATCTATTGCAGTTTCAAAACAGTACCCCGGAGTTTCTGAGGACAGTATCAAACGCATTGCTCATATGTGGTTTCAGATGGATCCCGGATTAGAAGAGGCACCGGTCAGTTCATCAGAAGAAACGGAAACCTTTGACGAAATTTTCCGCAACATAAAATCCTCGACCCTGATCATCAACGGATCCGTGCTTGAAGGTGGAATTCTCTCAGAAAAAGAAACTGCACGTATCGCCAGACTGATACCCAACTCCCGGGTTCTCTTCTGGCCCAAAGTTGGTCATTCTCCTCACATTGCCCGTAACCACGATTTCATCCGCGCGATTCAAAGATTCTGGAACGAATGATGGTGCCCATCACATGTTGATGAAAAAATATTTGGAAAAACAATTCTCCTGCACGACCATTGAACTGAATTATGCTGAGAGTCAACAAAACGGCCCTCCAATGGTTCTCCTCCATGGATTGGGAGGTAGGTGGGTAAATTGGGAATCCGTCATAAATCAGTTCGCTGATACATGGCACGTCCACGCTATCGATCTCCGTGGTCATGGCGACTCGGGATGGGTTCCAGACAAGTACACATTTGTTGATTATCAATGCGAAGTGATTGAATTCATCCAGAAAGTCATCAAGCAACCCGTATACGTAGTCGGACATTCATTGGGTGGTATCACAGCTGCTGAACTCTGTGCCAGAAAGCCAGAACTGGTAGTAGCAGCTGCGCTCGAAGACCCACCACTTTATATTCGTGAATGGTTTGATGAATCCAGCTTCGCTCCAATATTCCAGGCTGTGCTTGATATAAGAAAACAAAATCTTGATGAACGCGGAACAGCGGTTGAACTGCGCAAGATCGACCCCGAGTCTTCCGACGAAGCAATATTTACCAGAGCACAAGCCGTTAATC
>CAJWJL010000197.1:0-4234 GCA_913042135.1 uncultured Chloroflexota bacterium
AACCCCCAGAGCAAACAGCAGAGGAACCTTCAAGCGCAACTTGCTTCTCCACAGGGTCCCCAGAGCTGACAAAAAGACAACTCCTGTTGGTATCGAAATCAACTCAGTAAGTATCATGAACGGGCCATGTAGATTTTCGCCCATCCCGCTTGTGAAAAGGTGATGAGCCCAAACTATGAAGCTTAGGAAAACGATAAGTGCAAACGCTCTCACCACCCATCGATAGGCAAATAGCGGCTTTCTGGCAAAGTGGCTGATTATTTCAAGTTCGGCACCGAAAGCTGGCAGAATCATTATGTATACCGCCGGGTGGGAGTAGAACCAGAAAACGTGTTCGTAGAGTAATGCGTTTCCGCCTGGAGGTGAGAAGAACACCATGTTGAATATGCGTTCAAATATGATCATTAGAAGCCCGTAAGCTACCCATTGAGTAGCTGTCAGAGAGATGACTGACGCTGCTAATACTGACCATGCGAAAATCGGCAGACGTCCCCAGGTCATACCTGGAGCTCTCTGAGTGACGATCGTTGCGATGAAATTCAAACCTCCTAGAATCGACGAGATTCCGAAGGTGAGGAATGCTAGTTCAAATAACAACGCACCTGTGGGAGCTTGGGTAGCCAGAGGTGGGTAAGCAGTCCAGCCAGTATCAAATCCACCGAACAGAGGTGACAAAAGTAACAACACAACAACTGGAGGGACTATCCAAAAACTCATAGCATTGACCCGCGGGAATGCTACGTCTTCAGCACCTATGATCAGAGGTAATACGAAATTTGCGAATCCACCCATAATCGCGGCGACCGCAACAGCTATCATCATTATGCCGTGCAGACTCATCGTGGTGTTGTAAGTGTTATTGGTGAAAACAATTTGAGCTGAATCAGCAAGTTCCCACCGAATCATCATGGCCAGCAGTCCAGCTAGCAAGAAAACAACTGCAAGCGATGTAATGTACTGCACACCAATCACTTTGTGATCGGTATTAAATCTCAGGTAACGTTCAAAGCGACCTGTAGGATCATTGCTGGTAGATTTGCCAAACCATTCAGCACCCCACGACTTCCACATTCCAACACCCATAAGCCAACCAATGACGGCGAACACGTATCCAAGTACGATCAATGGCTCCGTAGCATCCTCACCGGTCAGGCTGGTAATGCCAAATGAAATACCTGCGCCAATTGCGAATCCAATTAAGGCGTAGATAGTACCTGTGAGCAACGGCATAAAAACTGCCACTTATACATTCCCCTTTAACTTTCAGGCTTTAGGCCGCTTCATCTGCAATCCACCGTTCGAATTCGTCCGGTTCAACCACCTCAATGCGAGTAAACATCAACGAATGATTTAGACCACAGAGTTCAGCGCACTGAACCCTGAAATTAACATCATCATTGAAATGGCCAATTTCAGTGGTGTGCACGTCCATAGAGGTCATTAAGCCAGGGACAGCGTCAATCTTCATCCGAAAAGCTGGTATCCAGAATGAATGAATGACATCCTGATCTTCGGATGTAACGTTAAATCGAATCAAAGAATCATTCGGAAGTACAAGCATTTGATCTTTCAACAATAGCTTTACGTCCCGACCCTCGTACTCATAAATCCACTGCCAACGCCGACCTGTGACATTTACTGTCAGGTCCGGCTCGTCGTTTGCCGTTTTGCGCAGTTCCATTAATCCGGTATATCCAGGATGAACAATCACCACTAAGCATAGGATTGTTGTCCACGCAAACCAGGACCCAACCCATTTACGATGAGTTCGAACTGGTTGCGCGTCTTCGAGTTTGCCCGGCTCAGCTCGAAATTTGAGTAACACGTATCCGAGAACTGTTATGACTAACGTGAAAACCGGAATCCCTAGAATTACCAGGAGAATGAATGCTTCGTCTATGAACGTGCCCTGCTCTGAAGCCGCATCACCAAATATGTCTAACGACAAAAATGCAAACTCGCCAACAATTGTCAGAAGTATCCAGATGGCACCAGCCGTCAATGTATCTCGGTTCAGAACGCCCTCGCTTTTGCCAGCCATGTAACAAACGTGCTGTTATCAGGGTAAAAGCAAAGACTCAAACGGCTATGAATTTTCCGTGAAGTAAATAAATCCATTCCCTCACAGAAATATCATCCCTGCTAGCGCCGCGTTGACGCCCCCTTCGATACTCTCAAATGTCGATTTCATATAGTACTGATGCACCATTAGATTAGGATCACCTCATTGATCACACGCTATAAATACCTTTTGATATCAATATTTGTGCTGAGTAGCATAGGACTGTGTCTCGGTTGCTCAGAGGGTGGCGATACACCATTTGCTACGACTACTCCCGTTCCAGCGGTTGCAGCAAATGTCGTAACAGACGCCGAAAAACCACTGACCCGAGTACATGATGTTTCGAATGGCGAAAAGCAGTTCACCGGACTAGGCTGCAGCGCCTGCCATTCGACGGGCACCGACACAATAATCGGACCAGGCCTTTCAGGATTAAAGTCAAAGGGAGACGACTATATCCGAGAATCAATAACCAGTCCTGCAGCAATAATCGTTGAAGGCTTTCAGGATTTGATGCCAAAGAGCTTCGCAGATCTGAAAACAACCGACCTAGATGATTTAGTCAGTTATCTCAACAGTCTCGAATAATGCAAGAATTACACACAGCATTCCCGTATCCAATCTGGATCAAAATACGCTCTCATCACTACAGGCAGGAAACTATGTATGCGATATTAGCTAACTCAGTTAAAGCGTCTGATTAGTAGTACAAATCCAGTAACGAATGAATCATTTCGATATTATTCTCCAAAACACACAAACGATCGGAATACACCTTTGAATTGTGCCTTGAACCTCCTCGCTAAATCGTTGGATTCTAGTTTGATGGTTTCAACTGAATCTTTGAATGATGTTGGTCGTACTAAAAGTATCAACAGTTTTGAAGTCGAAATGCGGAATTGGGTAACTGCATTCTTTCTATATGGTGATTCAGCAAATGCTCACTTCGAGAGATGCTTTATTGAGCACGATGAACAGAATACTACCGCTGAATTCATCAACGGACCATCACTCTCATCTTTTGATTATTCGGTAACCAAGAATCTAATGGATCACAGCTTCTCCTCGATAATGAATTTGACGCAGAAATTATTTAACATTCTCCAACATGGAGTACAGAAAAGTGTTCTTATCCCGCGAGTGAAGAATCACCTAATTCTAGGTACTACTAAAATCAGAAGCAGACTTCTCGACCACCACGAACTAATAGTCGGTCTAACGAGGCACAATCTACAAAACTACACTGCCTATCACCAGAACCACATTTGCATAACTGATTTGATGGATGGCGAAGCCGATGGCGGGGAATGGGTCATCAATTGGTTAAAAGACAACACTACAGAAACAGATCAAGACATGCTAAATCAGATCCAGATAGCTAAACCAAGGAACTAACTATGCCAGAATTCACCGATGAAATACGCGTACTCGAAAGTCCTATCGATGTCATGTACTTAATGCACAAGGCCTTCATGATTCACTCAGAACGGACTGAGGCATTGGCCGATAAAGCGCAATCCGGCGGAGACATCAAAGCATTAACAGAAGCCTTAGATGGGTGGCTGGCACAGCTCCTTTATCACGCCCGAATAGAAGACGAATTTATGACGGGCCCACTGAAAGATACTCTGCTTCAGGATGGGAGAGCGCCGCTGAAGGAAAATGAAAAAGAGCACGACGAACTCAGGCGACAGGGAGGAGCACTAGCTGATTACGTGAAACAGGGAGATAGCGCCTCTCTTAAATCCGAAGCTGCCTCTCTAGCACTTGCCATGGAAGATAAAGATCATGCTGAACTGATGGGAAAGGCAGAGGAGGTTGAGAAGGCAATAGCTGCAGCGATTGGTGAACAGCAGGTCCTGGCTCGAACACGGAGGCACCTGTACCAGAGTGTAATGTCATTCAGGGTCACTGAATTTGACCACTTTGAAAATGAAGAAGCCTTCGTATTGCCACTTGTGAAAGATCAGATGAGTGATGCCGAAGAGTTGGAATGTGTGCGAAAGCTTCTCTTCGACGATGAGTCATCTGACCCTCGTTGGATTATAGATTTCGTAGCCGGAGAGCTAAAGGACAACGAAAGAGAATTATTGACTGAATTAGAGAAGCAGATCCAGAATCAATCCAAGTAGGAAGTAGATATTGGTCTACCTTGGTGATAGGTGGAGTTTC
>CAJWJL010000198.1:0-4207 GCA_913042135.1 uncultured Chloroflexota bacterium
AGGTGTTAAGTGGTTACAGTCTAGACATCCAAATCATCAATAACGGCGGTTATGAACTTCGATAGAAAGTGCCACCCGGTCACATAATTCGCCTGACTCCATCCGAATCACCCGGGAGACTGATCAATATGCCTGATCTCAACTCGACCCTGACAGAACAGTCTGTAGGCACCGCCCACATCAAAGTAGTTGGTGTTGGTGGTGGTGGCCAAAATGCAGTCAATCGGATGTTTAGAGAACGTGTTCCCGAAGTCGAATACATATCGGTTAATACCGACTCACAAGCACTCGATGCAGCATCCGTACCGGTCAAGGTCCGCGTCGGTGATCAAACTGCTCGCGGTCTAGGTGTAGGCGGTGATCCTTCAAAAGGTCGTCAATGTCATGAAGAAGACCGCAACGAGATTCGGGAAGTTCTTCAAGGAGCTGACCTGGTTTTCGTAGCTGCTGGTATGGGAGGTGGCACTGGCACAGGTGGTGCTCCAGTGGTAGCCGAAATCGCGCAAGAATTAGGTGCGCTGACTGTCGGTGTCGTAACCAAGCCATTCGCCTTTGAAGGTGCAGTCCGCATGAAAAAAGCGTTGGAAGGTATCGAAGCTCTAAAGGAAAAAGTCGACACCATAATCGTCATCCCAAATGATCGTTTACTTGCTGTTTCGGATGAACAACTCACTATGGATCTTGCATTCAAAATGGCAGACGATGTCCTGAAACAAGGTATCCAGTCGATAGCCGAATTGATCCTATTACCAGGAGATATCAATCTCGATTTCGCCGATGTTTGCGCTGTTATGGACCACGCTGGATCGGCCTGGATGGCTATTGGAAAAGGCTCAGGAGAAAACCGGGCCATAGAAGCTGCAGAAGAGGCAATCAATTCACCATTACTGGAAGTTGAAATCACCGGAGCTAAGGGTGTAATTTTCAATGTGACCGGCGGAACGGACCTGACACTGGACGAGGTGCAACGTGCGGCTGAGGTGATTGCTGGAACCGTTCATCCTGACGCGAACATCATATTTGGAACAGTGACCGATCCGAGGATGGAAAACGAGGTAAAACTCACCATTATCGCTACGGGATTCCCCGTTGCCATCGAGAATGAAGTTGAAGGCGAATCGATGACCCGAGAGGCCATTGAAAATCCAGGATCCATGGCAATTCCGCCATTCCTTCGGCACCACCCAACAGCACGTGTCCGTTATCGACATGGTGGAATGTACCGGGAGTCACAGGCAACAGAAGAAATCCCTGTACTAGCTGGCGATTAGCGTTTTAGGATCAGAAATCACGAGTTAAAGAGCCTGAAATCTATGGCTCAATAACTGGTCCGAAACCTTCACAACGCGATACCCTGACGGGTCATCTCCAAGTGGTAATCCGAGTGCGCTCGTGACCACAACATCAAGTCCATTGTCACTTGCTTGATGATTGCGATGCCAGTGACCTGCGAAAACCGTTTTAACGTTTGCCTCGCGAAGCAAATTCACAACGGGTAAGCGTCGCTCGATTGGGACAGTCCAATACCCTGAACGCTGATTCGATGGACTTGGGGCCCAATCGAAATCGACATCAGGTTCTTGAGCGTTATTCAAAAACAAAGGATGATGCATGAATACAACAACATGCTCAGATTCAGACGTATCACGCGAAAGCAACGTATCACCCAGAAAGTCCATCTGTGTTTTGTGCTCATCCAGTAAATTTTGTGGTTGGTCGAGTAAAACCGAATCAAGAACAATAAAGGTCGACCCAGCGTGATCAAACGCGTAGTAATCATCGCCAAACTCCGACCGGTACATATCAACTGACTCACGGTCGGGAATCAGATTATTAACCCCGATATCGTGGTTTCCGGCTACCCAGTGAACAGGTACATTGGCGCCGTATTCGCCTAACGTCTCACGAATGAGTCTGATCTGATCGTCATCACCAGCGGTATCGACCATATCGCCACAAACAACAACAAATGCAGGATCAATTTTCTGGAATTGCCTGAGAGCTGTCTCAAGGTTTTTACGTTCCTGATCTACACCTTCCATCCCAGAAACCCGCGCGAACATTCCCACTTGAGGGTCAGCGATTTGAATAAAGTTAAATTTGGCCATAACCCTTTACTGAGGAAGAGCGTCCAATGCTCGATTAGCTAACGCGCTTGGTCCCGCGTACCGCGTATCAGCCACAACATTAAATGCGCATGCCAGATCCGATAAAGATTTCGATGGGGCTTGTACAACACGATATCGGAATTTTGCGACACGCTTAGAAATACGCAGAGCCAACGGGCCCGTCTTCGCTCGAATGGCTGCATTTCTCAAAGAAGCACCCATTTCAACTATGCCAACCATGGTTCGAAAATCACACTCGGAGCCGCCTTTGAGGTAGCACTGCAACGCCTTAGAAATATTATCCACCGCTTCGATATATAACGGTTCTTCATCGTCGAACACACATACCAAGCCCGGTTTTGCTCCAAGCATCCATATGCCCTCTTCTGTCAAAGCAGAACCTTCACCGTCAACCAAATCGGTGAATAACGATTCCCATTTTCCAAGATGCGAAGGTGTGAATGTCGGCATCAGTACTCCTCGTGTTCCCACTACATTCTATTTGGGTAATTGCATCTGCGGTAATTAACTATCGCATTTTCTCGTAAAGGCCCGTCTGGAAATACGAGTTTGCCATCATGGAAGAAAACGCTAGAGCGAAGTTGGAATATTTTAACAATCAACTGACCACTCGACGAAGAAAAACTAATCTAAAACATCATCGGGCACCATGGTGCTTTAACCGTGGCAAACATAGCGTCAGCTAGTTCAATCGCTCCTTCCGTGTCCTCTTCTGCTCTGCCAGCGCGCTCAAATTCCCTCAACTTGGCTCCTCCTAGATAGACCGCAGCGAGAGTATCGGACGGCAAGGTTATATCTGGGAACTTACGTGTAGGTGAACATCTCGAACCGTCTGGCCCGCCAGAAAGTTCAAATCGCCCTCCCCATTCAGGAATGAAGGAGTCTTTAACTTCGAAAATCAAGGCGCCCGAAGTCAAATAGGTGCGAGCTGATAGAGCCTCAGCAACATCAAGCAGTCGATACCAAACTCCATCATAGGGCCTTCGTTCCAATTGACGCTGATCCGCTAACATCCAAGGCAAACTATCATCCGAAGGTGATCGCCAGGTACTCAATCTGTCGTACAGATCTATATTGAGAAGATGTTTCCACAAAGCTGCATGCGATGCGGCATTACTGTGAATGATCATGTCAGCATTCACGAGACCATGAGGGATCGTAATCTGTCCATCAGAGGGGGACTTTAAGTAATAAATCGCAAATCCGAGTGCAGTCTTATTTTCCTCGTAAACAACAAACCACGGTTTACCCCACCCGGGCTTATCTGCGAATCCGGCCATCATTCGATCCCAGTGATTATCGTCACAGCGGGGAAGACCTGAATACGTTTCTGCGGCGGAATCCCATGCTTGAGGAAACACTTTACGAGCTTCGCTAATATCGACATATCTCAACTTACCCGAGATTTCCGGAGTACTCGAAAAATCCGCTTTTCGAGTGTCAATATTAAACACCTGATGCTGGATTGACATCCCATATCCGAAACGACCATAAATGTTGCTTTCCGATGCCCATAGAGAAGCTACTGGCTGTCCCCTGTCTCGCTCACGTTCCAACAGTCGTTTCATCATATTGGTGAGCAAGCCCTGTCGACGATGAGTCGCGGCAACTGTGACGGCTGTTATGCCAGCGTTCCCAATGGTCCTGCCACCAGGAACAATTGACTGGAATGGAAAAGCGCCAGAAGTGCCCACAATCTCACCATCATCAAATGCACATATCGTCATTTCAGGGGTAAGAGTCCGTTTGTCGAGCTGAAATCGATCATGATTCGGTTCATAGTGGCCACCGAATCCTCGCTCCACAGCCACACCAAATCGTCGATGCTCCTCTGAGGTTATTTGTCGATATTCGATCGCCATAGTATGAGTAATTAATCCCCTGCCCTAAAAATAATGTGCACACCATGGAGCAGAATCTGTATTGAACATGCCAGTAAGCTTCACGAGTGATCCAGCCGTGATCTCCTTAATGCGCCCTGCCTCAAAAAGAGGACCAGGACCGATCCCGCCAAGATACAGTGCCGAAAGATCTGCAGGAGCC
Source organism: uncultured Chloroflexota bacterium (assembly GCA_913042135.1). GTDB lineage: Bacteria > Chloroflexota > Dehalococcoidia > Lucifugimonadales > Lucifugimonadaceae > Lucifugimonas. Next base: position 4,173 of record CAJWJL010000198.1, read on the forward strand.
ATAACCACATCCGGCCTATCAGTCGTTTTCTTTAC
>CAJWJL010000199.1:0-4143 GCA_913042135.1 uncultured Chloroflexota bacterium
CATGACTCACTGATTTGACCAGAGCTGCTTCTTCGTCACCGTGCTCATCACCGTGAGCGTGACCGTGAGCGTCTTTAAACTTAATGTCTTCCGGGAGGTCGGCAGCCTTGACGACAATCAGTGACTCGCTGCCGGAAGTTGAAACGGCGTCTGCTACCCAAGACTCTAATGCTGGATGGTTGTAGACCAGGACATTCGCTTTACTAATCTTAATAATGTCACTCGGCGTTGGATCGAAATCATGGGCATCGACACCGGCCTTTATTAACGACTCAACGTTTGCCCTATCTCCACCTACTCGCTCGGCAAAATAGGTGACAGGGTAGATGGTTGTTACAACATTTAGAACCAGACTGACGTTTGCCTCAGGGGCAGGGGCAGAAACCTCAGGCGTCGGGGCAGAATCCCCAGACGTGCAAGCTAATGCGATCAGAAGCAGAGGCAATATAAGCATTGGTGCATAACGCTTAAAAATTCTTCGGTTCACCGATGAGTCTCCTTTTGGCATCGCATTGCTGTGAAAGGTGGTTACCTACTTGAACAACACTTTGCCTGAGTGTTTGTAAAAAGATCAAACCTGTAGCCTGTGATCATAGTTCTATATCTATGCTCACCATACTTGGGAGCGTTGTTGATACTAAGTCTCAAGTATAAATGATACTAAGTATCAGTCAATACCTGATGCGCTAATATATTTTTGCGATGCGCTTGGAGCTAATTACCTGCTATAGGCTCATCTGTTGCATCACGGAACGATATTGGAATCGATGTGTTCGCCAGATTAACGCAAGGGTTTCAATTACTTTGAAGAATTAAATTCCGCAGCAGTCTTTGCCGCTCCATACTGATCTTGCTTCTCTGAGCATTAGCGCACTGATTGCTATGCCGGCCAATGGATCAGCCCACCACCAGCCGAATAGAGCGTTGACGCCAAGGCCGACCAGGAGTGAGAGTGACATCCACCAACATGCAAGTGTCTGAGACGAGTCTGCTTCTATTGCATGGCTGTGGAGTTGTTGGCCAACTCTGCGGATTGAGCGTGCGAGCCACCACATCACGATCAATGAAAGAACAGCCAGAATAATTCCGGTGTGTGAAACTTCTGGTTGCTCCTGCAAGACAAGAGCTGAACCAGACTCGAACAGAAGATAGATCGCAAAAGCCAATAACGATAGAGCAACTAATCTTTGAGAGCGCCGCTCGATCGAGTAAATTTTTTCTGGATTTGTCCTGTTTCCAATTTCAGAAAGGATCCTCCACACAATCACTGCTGCCGAACTGCTTTCGACAAAACTATCTACACCAAACCCGATCAGAGCAACGCTGCCGGCGATCACCCCAGCAACAATTGCAACCGCACCTTCAATCAAATTCCATCCGAGGCTGATGTACTCAAGTCGAAGACCACGTTTTAGAAGAACTCTGCGATCGACCCGATGGTGTTCATGCGTGTCGTCGGCTGCATCGATCACCGTGAGTGCAATGCTACGCACCTGACTTAGTCCTTACACGGGAAGCCATATGTTCCCTGAGTAACTCTGTAATCCGTTCGTCATCAAGAGCATAAAATGAGGTCCGACCTTCCTTGCGACGAGATACGATTCCAGCAGCTCTGAGGGTACTAAGCTGGTGACTAATTGCTGATTGCGACGCTTCTATCAAAAACGCCAAATCACATACGCAAAGTTCACCTGACAGGCTGAGCGCATGAAGCAGGCGTAGACGAGTCGGATCAGATAATAAGGAAAACATCTTCGTGGCCGTTTCCGCCTCTAAAGGTGACGCCACTCTACCTATCAAAGGTAAAACGAGTTCCGGACAGACGCATTCAGTTTCACATTGCTCGATTATTTGGCTATCAATATCTGAATCAGTGTTCATATATTCATATTATACGATCGAAGGCTTTCGCGGATTGTTAGCTGTTACCTCAGGCCAGATTTTGTATGTTTGAGTCGACGAAAAAGGCACGGCCTTTACGCCATTAATGCCAAACACCTAGTTTTTTCAGTTGTGCGCTAGCTTGTTCTGCCCATCCTCTATTGGCAGCAGGGCTAGCAGGACTGGGGTGCAAAATTTTTCCAATACGAACGTCTAGGTCATCCAAAGCAGCACGGGCGCGTTTTTCGGCAAATCCGCCTACAGCGATAAGCCATTCTGGTTCGAGGATTTCAATCACCTTATGCAAATGAGCATCACAGACTTGCATTAGCGGTGCGGCTTCATCACTAGGCAGTTTGTCTGGTGTTCGGTTCTTCCCGGTTTCTTCCATGAATACCAGAGGGCAGTGGTTGACAATAAAGTGATCGGTGAAAAAGACATCGGCTGAGTTAAATCGCTCGGCAAAGAGGCCCCATAAGCGGCGGCCACTTACTTCACTCCGTCCACACTCAAGACCTTCAATAAGTCTTTTAGGATGTTCGTTTGCTGGTTTCGAAATGGGCGCATTGATTCCGATCCAGTCACGAACGGCAGAAACTTCGCCAAAAGGTACCCCTGTTTGCGCCATGCCAAAAGGGCCAGGGTTCATCCCCAGAAAAACAACTTTCTTTTTGTTCTTGCCAGCCCGGCTAATGTATTGCTCGTGCGCGGGCCAGGCATACTCAAGAGGATTGTAGACATGTGTTACAGGCTTGCTGAATTTCAGAGTATTGCAAGCTTCGCTCAAACTACGAGCTGCGGCTTTGATGTTTTTAGACAGGATCACGGGCGGCCGTTAAAACTTTTGAATTTAAAAGGGTAAATCATATGCAACTCACCGGACTTATAGCCATGCCTTACACACCGTTAGATCACTCAGTGGGTAGCGCTGAGTTGTGACTTCTGTAAGTCACCCAAAATATTATCTGAGCTATTCCTAAAAAGGATTACAGAATGGACTAACTTCGATCTAGGCCGTGATCCTTTTGTGACACCGTGATCCTTTTGTGACACGTTAATTGATAGGATAACGGTTCAAAAATGGAGGAAATTCTCATGGATCACAAAGAATTGATGGGCTGGATGAGTATGCGTACCTGGCACATATTCGCATTTTTGGTTCCGTTTTTCGCGCTTTTTGCTCCACTAGTGATCTATGTTGGGTCAGTAAACAGCGATTTTGACGTTCCATTGATGATTATGTCTGTGGCTTTCTCGATTATGACTTTGATGATGACCCTGTCGGGGATTATGGACATGAAAGTGCTTGCAGGAGAAATGACTCCTGAAATGGCTGAATCTAAATGGGGTCAAACGTTCAAGGGTTTCACTGTATTTGCAGTAGTTTTCACTGTTCTGATATTGTCGGTTCCTGTTGCTCATTGGATTGCTTTGATGGGATAGTTCTTACTGTTCTGATACTGTCGGTCCCTGTAGCTCATTGGATTACTTTGGCTGATTAACAAATCTGAGAATTGGAAATATGAAATCCGAAGTATTAATCGCCAGCGCCGCTCGTACGCCACTCGGTAAGTTCAGCGGTAGCCTTTCGAGCACATCAGCCACGGATCTCGGCGGAATTGTTCTCGCCGCGTCCGTCGAACGGTCTGGAATCGCTGCGGAAGATATCGAATACACGATCATGGGCAACATGCTTTCGGCCGGACTTGGAATGACACCGGCCAGACAGGCAGCTATCGCAGCCGGGATTCCCGAATCCTCCTCAGCACTCACAGTTAACAAGGCCTGTGCATCTGGTATGCAGTCGGTAATCCTCGCTGCGCAGTCTATTCAACTTGGTGAGGCAGACGTGGTTGCGGCGGGAGGAATGGAGAACATGAGCCAGGCTCCACACTTGTTACTTGATAGCAGGACGGGGCAGAGGCTTGGTGATGCTAACCTGACGGATTCGATGATTCATGATGGCTTGTGGTGTCCCTTCGAAAACCACCACATGGGTAGTTCCGCTGAGGCGATTAACGAGAAATATGACATTGGGCGACGGCGGCAGGATGAGTTCGCTGAACGCAGTAACGTGCTTGCATCCTCTTCGACCGCCGAGGGATGGTTCTCGGATGAGATCACACCAGTGAATGTAAAAGGTCGTCGTGGAGATGTAACGGTTGTAGACACCGATGAAGCGCCGAGGGCTGATACGACGGCCGAGGTTCTTGCCAAGCTACGGCCTGCTTTTCCTCCAGGGGAGACCATTACGGCAGGGAA
>CAJWJL010000200.1:0-4128 GCA_913042135.1 uncultured Chloroflexota bacterium
GAAGGCAAGAAGAACTATTACGCCTTGACGATGTTCCCTTACCCATCAGGAGACCTCCATATGGGTCATTGGTATGCCTATGCCCCGGCAGATGCATATGCTCGATTTAAGCGTATGCAGGGATACAACGTAATGCACCCGCAAGGCTTTGACTCATTCGGGCTCCCTGCCGAAAATGCAGCGATTGAACGAGGTGCGGATGCAAGGCAATGGACTTACGAAAATATTGAAACAGCCCGAAGACAATTCCGTGCCATGGGTACTTCTTATGACTGGTCACGGGAGTTGGTTACATCGGATCCCGAATACTATAGATGGAATCAATATTTCTTTTTACAGTTCTATAAAAATGGTCTAGCTTACCGCGAGCATGGTCAGGTGAACTGGTGCCCGAAAGATCAGACCACTCTTGCAAATGAACAGGTAAAGGATGGGTCTTGTGAACGTTGTGGCGCGAGTGTAGTTAAGCGTGCGCTTCCTCAGTGGTTCTTCGCCATTACTAAATATGCCGATGAACTACTTCAAATGGATAGTATTGACTGGCCCGAGAAAATTAAGACGATGCAGCGCAACTGGATCGGTCGTTCTACTGGAACAACGATCGGATTTGACGTAGGCGAATTTGCACCAGGAGAAAAAATCGAGACGTTTACGACGCGTATAGACACGGTGTACGGAGTTACTTTTGTCGTATTGGCTCCTGAGCATCCTTTGGTTGAAAAGTTAACTCAAGAACCTCAAAGGAGGGTTGTCGAGCAATACGTGGCACAGGCAGGTAAAGAAACTGAAATCGAACGTACTTCAACCGAGAGAGAAAAGACAGGGGTGGCAACTGGTGCCTATTGCATCAATCCACTGAATGGTGAACGAGTTCCCGTGCTAGTTGGTGATTATGTGCTTGCCACATATGGAACAGGGGCTGTGATGGGTGTGCCTGCACATGACGAAAGGGACTTCATCTTTGCAAAAAAATATGATCTGGAAATTCGAGTCGTAGTTGCACCACCCGATTGGGATGGCGCCGAACTGGCCAATGCATGGATAAAAGATGGTCTGCAAGTAAATTCAGCAGAATTCAACGGGATGTCCAGTAAAGATGGAAAAGAGGCCATAGCCGATAAAATCGAAGCGGAAAAATGGGGCGCTAGGACGGTTACGTACCATCTTCGTGACTGGTTGATTTCACGCCAGCGTTATTGGGGTACACCTATTCCGATTATCTACTGTGATGATTGCGGAGTGACGCCGGTTCCAGAACAAGATTTACCTGTCTTGCTTCCGGAAAATGTCAAGTTCAGCCCTGATGGTAAATCTCCATTAACCAAACATGCGGAGTTTTTGAATACTACATGCCCTGAATGTGGAAATGCGGCAAAGCGTGAAACCGATACCCTGGATACATTTGTTTGTTCATCTTGGTATCACCTTCGTTTCGCCAGTCCGAAACCGGACGAGTATCCGGTAGACTCGAAAAAAATCAGTGCCTGGATGCCTGTTAGCCAGTACATGGGTGGAGCCGAGCACGCAGTGATGCATTTGCTCTTCTCGCGTTTCTTTAACAAGGCTTTACGGGATCTGGGGTATGTTGATTTTGATGAACCATATTCACGTTTGATGAACCAAGGAATGTTGATTAAAGACCATAAAAAGATTTCTAAACGATCGAACCCTCTGACACCAGATCCAGTGGTGGCAAAACATGGAGCAGATACTATCCGATGCTATTTGATGTTTCTTGGCCCTTGGGATCAAGGTGGTGACTGGTCGGATTCCGGGATCAACGGTATTCGACGTTGGTTGGGTCGTGTGTGGGGTCTGGCTCAACGAGATGAATCTACTCTGAATGGATCCGAGGGTGAACGCAGTTTGGAGCAGGCATCTCACATAACGACTCAGCGTGTTATGGCGGACATGGAGTCATTCAAATTTAATACATCTATAGCTGCTCTTATGGAATACACCACGGAATTGATACGTCGTTTTGATGCAGGTGATATTTCTGCTAATTCATGGCGCGAAGGTGTAGACCGATTGTTATTACAGATGGCCCCGTTCGCCCCTCATTTGACTGAAGAATTGTGGGAACGAACCGGTCATTCAAGTTCTATCCATTTAGAACTTTTACCTCAGTTCGATGAAAACCTGACGACAAGCGATATGATCACGCTTGCTGTTCAAGTGAATGGTAAGCTCCGTGACCAGATTGAGGTTGCCGCGGATATTGATCGAGATGGTGCCATATCAGCGGTGCGGGGAAGTCAAAATGTTGCCCGCCATATGGAAGGCATGACCGAGGTTAAAGTTATCTACGTTCCGGGGAGGCTGGTTAATATTGTTGTTAAGCCCAGTAAGTAGAATACTCTAGCTGTGGATAAACTTTTATCGGTTGTGGGATTGAAGTAATTTTTGAGGATTGTTTGTTAATGCGCGTGATGACCTGGCATGGGGGATCGGATTTTTCACTTGACCGAATACCCGATCTAGAAGCTTCCGCTGGAGAAGTCATTGTAAAAGTGGACACAGTCGGTGTTTGCGGTACTGATGTACACATCACACAAGGTTTATTTCCCGCCACACCACCCAAGGTGCTTGGACATGAAGGCTCTGGCACAATTATTTCTGTTGGTGAAGATGTAGACGCAAGTCGTATTGGTGAACGAGTGGTAATGAATACGACCAGTCATTGTGGTGAGTGTCAAGCATGTATTGGATGGTCGCAATCGCGTTGTCAGAATGCTTATCTTACTTCTGGAATGTTTGCCGAATACGCAACTGCTCCCTCTCAATCTGCGGTGAAGATACCTGACACACTGGATCTTGAACACGCTGCATTGACTGAACCCGCATCATGTTGCCTTTCGGGTGCCGAGATGATGCGTATCGATGACAATGGTTTTGGAGTTGTAGTGGGGGGTGGAATCATGGGGCTATTTACGTTGGCATTTTTGAAACGGCTAGGCGTGGATCGGATGGTGATGTCTGAGCCGGTGGCAAGCAGGCGTGAGATGGCAACTCAGTTTGGTGCGGACCTGCTTCATGACCCAAGAGAGGGTGATCTTCAGGAATTTATAAAGGATCACAATGGTGGTAATGGAGCGAACATTGCTGCTGAAGCGGTAGGACAGCCGAATCTTGTAGCTAAGTGCTTCGAGGTTGTTAGGCCGCGTGGTCAAGTACTGATGATCGGAGTTAACCCCGAGGGGGCTGCTTTACCTGTCGATATGTACGATATCCATTATCGGGAGATAACCTTGAAAGGGGCGTTTGGTCGCGGGGATGTGTTTGCTAGAACTCCAGCTGAAATCGATACGCTGAACCTGGATGGAGTAATTTCTGATCATTATGGCCTTCAGGATGTTCCACAAGCGATTATTGATTCTGGTGAAGGAAAAGGCGTCAAGTTTGTCATTAAGCCTCATCGGTAGTCGTGGGGGCGATGAAATTTAAAAATGACGTACTTGCCTCATTCATCGAATTAAAAGATCCATCTGCTACCGCGGCACATAAGGCGGCGCCGATGGCTGCTTCTTCGTTGTGCCGGCTTAGTTGAACAGGCATTTCTAACTCATCATTGATAGATTCCCATAGGACGGGATTCAGTTTTAGTCCGTTTCCCGATCCTACGAGAAACGAGCGTTCTCCTGCTCCTAGTTTTACCGCTTCTCTGTAAGATCCTGCCAGCTGGGATGCCATCGCTTCGAAAAGAGCACGTGCTATGTGTCCGGGCGTGAACGTCCCTGGAGTTATCTCACGTATTGCCGCTTTCGCTCTAGGGTCGCTACGAGAACCTGTGAACAGTGGGTCTACGATGACTCCTTCTGAACCGGCCGGTATATTGGTTGCCAGTTCAACTAATTTTTCGTACATCACATCTGAATCTAGTTCGTAACCGGTCAATGCACTATTGGCGTTGTTAAAGAAATCTTTGAGAGTACGGAACGTTCGACCTCCGACTACTCCTACTCCAGCGAGCAGGTAGCCGTCTTGAATAAATGGTCTAAGCTCAAGCCATCCACGTGGTATGGGGTGCTCAATATAGACCGATGCCTGTCCTCCTGTGCCGATGTTTATGGCTAGTGTGTTTTCATAATCGGTGACAGTCCCTGCGAAGCTGCACTGGTGATCGCC
>CAJWJL010000201.1:0-4118 GCA_913042135.1 uncultured Chloroflexota bacterium
GCAATGCGCTACCGGACTGCGCCACGCCCCGATGATCCAAAGATAACATCGATCTGTTGTTAGTAAATCGCAATTTTTCATCTTAACAAGCTAGAAAACATATGTGAGACTAACCCACTGATTGTTATAATTTTGGGTAACCGTAATCAAAGGTGTGCTTCTCGATTCTTTTACGGTTCCAAATACGATTCCCCACGATTACTTCAATGTCTAAAGAAGAATCCACGATAACAAACATACGGACACTTCTAGTTCACGCCGAAACGTTACAGAATCGTGTTCAAGAGATTGTGAGGCGGCTTTGACCTGTCTGACTTGCAAAACAAAGTTGAGTCCCTCGAGAAAGAAGCTAGTGAACCGAGCTTCTGGGAGAATTCAACAAACGCTCAGTTGAAAATGCGAGACCTTGCTGTATTACGCGGAGAAATCCAAACTTGGTCTGACCTCTCTGATAATGTCGCCAGCACCGTTGAATTATTTGCTCTGGCAGTGGAAGAAGACGATGAGACTCTGGGCGATCAACTAAGACATGACTTGGATGAATACACACAATCAGTTGACGCTTTGGAATTTGAGTTGCAATTAAGTGGTGAGTACGACGACCGGGCTGCAATTCTCTACGTCAAGCAAGGAGCTGGTGGAGTAGATGCCCAAGATTGGGCAGAAATGTTGCTCAGGATGTATACCAGGTGGGCCGAACGGCGAGGATTTGACGCAGATATGCTGGACTTCACCCCAGGTGATGAAGCCGGAATTAAAAGCGCCACCATTAAAATTGACGGCAAGTTCGCGTACGGTTATTTGCGGTCGGAAAGAGGTGTCCACCGTCTGGTCAGGCTTTCACCCTTTGATGCTGATAACCGACGCCACACAAGTTTTGCACTAGTCGAAGTTCTCCCTGAGGCGGACGAATCAGAAGAAGTCAAAGTCAAACAAGATGACCTCAGGGTGGATGTTTTCCGTGCCAGTGGAAATGGCGGTCAAAACGTTCAAAAGAACTCAACCGCTATAAGACTCACACATCTTCCAACTAATCTTGTAGTCGCAGTTCAAAACGAACGTTCTCAAGCTCAAAATCGCGAAGTAGCCATGCGAATTCTGCTATCGCGGCTCGTAGACTTAGATATGCAGAAAAAAGCTGAAGAACGAGCAAAATTAAAAGGAGAACACGTGTCAGCAGAATTTGGCAGGCAAGTTCGTAGTTATGTCCAACACCCCTACCAAATGGTAAAAGACCATCGAACTGACTTCCAGTCTAATGATGCACAAGCCATCCTTGATGGGGATTTAGACGAGCTTTTAAAGTCATATCTAACCTCTCAAATGGAATCTGCTTCAGCACCATCCAACTCAATGCGATAAGTAATGAGAAAGCAATCGGTACAAAAAAACCATTAATTGTCCTGACAACAGGAAAGCATGACGAGAAACCAATTGAGTAAACGATTGAAATTAACACAAAAATTGTCCATTGGCACGGTCGCAGCACTGGCCCTTATCCTTGCCGTCGCTTGTAGTGGTGATTCTGGTTCGACAGCAGATGAAACACTGCCCACTTCAACACCTCCGCCAGCACGCGCTGCAAAACCTAATATTGCGCCAGAATTACAAACCAACAAAGACGTTGCAGCCGATGCTAGTGATAATACTCCCCAGCAGGGAGGAGTGTTCAATACACTATGGAGCGACCCTCCGACCATCGATCCACATCTTGTCACTGACGGAACCTCCTACGGAATCGTGATAGAAGTATTTTCTGGATTGGTTCGTCTCGGGTCAGATCCCGTAAACCCGTTCGAACCCGACCTAGCTGAATCATGGTCGGTTCTTGAAAACGGAACGGTCTACGAATTCAAACTCCGCAAAGATTTAAAGTTCTCAAATGGTGAACCAGTGACAGCTCAAGATTTCAAATGGTCTTTCGAGCGCGCTGCACATCCTGACACGGCGTCGACAGTCGCTGAAGAGTTCTTAGGGGACATTGTAGGAATTAAGGAAATCGTCGAAGGTATAGCAACAACGGCTAGTGGTATCCAAGTCGTAGACGAACGAACACTTCGACTGACCATTGATGCCCCAAAAGCATATTTCATCGCCAAACTGACTTATCCTACAGCATTCGTTCTCAATAAGAGTAACGTCGAGTCTCTTGGGCGAAAGTGGACCGACAAACCTGTAAGTACAGGCCCATTCAACCTGAAAGAATACCGAATTGGTCAACGCATCCGCTTAGAGCGAAATAACAACTATTGGGGTCGGGTCGCCTACCTAGACGAAGTGGTTTACAATCTTGCTGGTGGCGTGTCCATGGCAATGTATGAGAACGATGAGATCGACATAACCAGTGTTGGATTAGCAGATCTTGAACGCGTCCAAGACCCTACGGAAGATATCAATCGTGATCTTGTCGAAGTGCCACCTAATTTTGCTGTGTCATATGTAGGTTTCAACATAAAAGAACCTCCATTTGATGATGCCGCTTTTAGGCAGGCATTAAACCACTCCGTCGACAAACAGTTGATAGCGGATCAGGTCTTCTCAAATCTAGTAAAACCAGCGTATGGAATTATCCCTCCGGGATTCCCCGGATTCTCCCCGAATATCAAGGGACTTGAATTCGATCCACAACTAGCTAAAGACCTCCTCGCTCAATCCGCCTATGCAGATCCAAGCAAACGCCCGCGAATCGTTTTGACCGTTCCTGGCACTGGAGGCTCACCAGGTCTAACTACAGAAGTAGTTGCGGATATGTGGCGTCAAAACTTGGGCATCGAAATCGAGATCCAACAGGTCGAGTGGGCAACTTATATTCAAGATCTCCACCGTGGTAGATTACAAGCGTGGAGTGGCCTTTCTTGGCAGGCTGATTACCCAGATCCTCAGACGTTTATCGACGTTCTATTCCGCTCCAATAGCGCGATCAATTACGGCGGTTACGCTAATCAACAGGTTGACGAATATGTCGTTTCTGCCCAGACCGAACAGGATGCGACTAAACGAGTGAAATTCTACAACGATGCAGAGCAGATCGTTGTGTCAGACGCGGCATGGTTACCACTATGGTGGGGCGTAGACTCAAAAGCTCTCGTCAAGCCATGGGTGAAAGACTACGTGTTCTCATCAATGACAATACCGAAATTCAAAAACGTATGGATCGACAAGTAGTAATCAACTTGTAAATTCCAATTAAAGAAATACATAACTGAGCACAAGTAAATAACGTCGCAAGGACCCACTGATTTACACCTGGACACTTAACTCGTTATTGTTCAAGTCCGGACAATGACCTGATTCGGAGAACTAAAACCGTCAATGCTGGTATACATTCTCAGGCGCTTGCTTTGGACGCCTGTGCTGCTTCTTTTAGCGGCGTTCTTTGTATTCTTCATGGGGACGGTGGCTCCGGGGGATCCCGCTGAACTTCGGTTAGGTAATCGGGCTACTCCAGAAAGAGTAGATAGGCTTCGTGAACAACTTGGATTAAACGATCCGCTACCAATCCGTTACATGCGGTTCATTGGTAACGCGCTCAAAGGAGACTTAGGCGAGAGTTATGTTTTCCAAGGTAAAACAGTAACTTCCCTTATAGGTCCAAGATTGCTGGTTTCACTGCAATTAAACATAGCTGCATCCATAGTTGCGCTTAGTGTTGGATTGCCTCTTGGTTTTTATGCAGCGAAACGCCAAGGTACAAAAACTGATCCAGCGATCCTGATTTCAATGCTCATCCTATACGCGATGCCAGTATTTTTTACCGCGCCATTTCTTATATTGTTCTTCGCCGTTAAACTTCACTGGGTACCTGCCTCGGGTTGGAGCGGAATGTTTTCAACACAAGTCATTCTTCCCGCACTAACCATCGGGATTCCAGGAGCAGCAATTTTTGTCCGGCATATGCGAGCCAGTACCCTAGAAGTAATAGGACAGGAATATATACGTACTGCTCGTGCAAAAGGAATGTCAAATTTTGTGATCAATTATCGACATGTCGCGCGAAACGCGTTTTTGCCAATACTTACCCTACTTGGGTTCACGTTAGCAGGTATTTTTGGCGGCTCACTTATAGTGGAATTAATATATGGGATTCCAGGAGTTTCAAGACTTTCGCTTGACGCAAT
>CAJWJL010000202.1:0-4091 GCA_913042135.1 uncultured Chloroflexota bacterium
TCGGCTTGTGACTTTTCAGCCAGCAGAAGCACTCGATCTTTAATTAGATTGGTCACATGGGGAACCGTTTGAATAGTCCCGCCCAAGTACTGCCCGGCTCGTTCATTAGAAATCACTTCTGAATAAATCTGCCCTGCGGTGATATTGGAAAGCTCCGTAAGTTCTACGTCGATGAAACGCTCGTAGTGCCCCAGATCAAGATCCGTTTCACTGCCGTCAATGGTTACGAATACTTCACCATGTTGAAAAGGAGACATCGTGCCTGGATCTACATTCAAATACGGATCCAGCTTAAGTACCGAAACCGTCAGACCACGACTTTTCAACATTCGCCCTATAGAGGCCACCGTTATGCCTTTACCGAGAGAGCTGACCACCCCACCTGTGACAAAAATGAATTTCGTCATCAACCCAACCTCCGTGCATTAAAGGACCAAGGTTCAGATTTTATCGTCAACTGTGTTGAATCCGAGAGAGCGAGAAACCGTCTGACTAAGCAGGTAAAAATGTATATCGAAGTTAGCCTCGATATATGGTTACGACAACTCTCTACAGAGATTTCGCTGTCCTCGGGTAGGAATGTTGGACTTCAAATGTAGTCGTCCTTTACAAAATCACCCTACACGGAGTTTGATTCTAGGCAACGTTATTTATAGGTGTCAAACAATACAACACCACTTTAAGAGCGTTTCATCGAAACATGATCGGATTGCCCGCTGCTACACTCGTTTTATCGAAATTTCATGGCGGTCACCTTGGCCCGAAATGTTGACTCCACCATTTTTGACGTCTTTCGCCAACTGCAGCAGTGAAAATGAAGATCATTAACAACTATGAAACCTCTCACTAAAAAAGATGTCGAGCACATCGCCAAGCTTGCCTACATAAAACTGTCGAAAGAAGAAACAGAAGATCTGAGGATTCAGCTCTCAAATATTCTGGGCCACTTTGCCTCATTATCGGCTGTGAAAACCGATGGAATCGAAGCTACCGGACACACTACTGATTCGAACACCATAATGCGGAACGACAAGCCGGAGCAACCACTCGATCAAAGTGACGTTCTAAGAAACGCTCCTGACCGAGATGGTGAATTCGTCAGAGTGCGTCCTGTATTGGAATAAGCCGAAACATCAAATGACGACACAGTTAAATACCTCAGATCTGCATTTCGCTTCAGTACGAGAACTCCGGTCAAAATTCAATAACAGGGAAATCTCTTCGACAGAGGTAACTAAAGCAACTTTAGATCGTATCGCAACACTTGAGCCGCGCTTAAACACGTTCATTACTGTTACGCCGGAGAACGCTATACGAGACGCTAAACTAGCTGATGAACGACTCCTTGGAACGGGACAGGAGCCGACCGCATTGACCGGTGTGCCTGTAATGGTCAAGGACAATTTTTCAACCAAAGATGTTCCGACAACCGCTGCTTCGAACATATTGAAAGGGTATATCCCACCCTATGATGGAACAGTTGTTAACCTCTTAAAGCAAGCCGGCGCTGTGATTTTGGGCAAAGGAAATCTTGATGAATTCGCAATGGGATCATCGAACGAAACTTCAGCGTTTGGACCTGTTCATAACCCGTGGGATACAGAACGAGTCCCAGGTGGAAGTTCAGGTGGAGCAAGTGCAGCTGTAGCCGCAGGTCAGTGTTTCATGGCATTTGGCTCCGATACAGGCGGTAGTATTCGCCAACCCGCAGCTTTTTGTGGAGTCGTTGGGATGAAACCAACCTACGGACTTGTGAGCCGTTTCGGGTTGTTAGCTTTTGGCAGTTCACTTGACCAGATCGGACCTTTAACTAGGACTGTAGCTGATTGCTCGGACGCATTAAATATCATCTCTAGCCACGATCACCGGGATTCAACTTCGATCCGTGCACCATTTACCGATTTTGGTAGCGAGCTAAAGATGGGGATTGATGAAATGAATATCGGAGTGCCCAAAGAATACCTCGTAGAAGGAATAGAGCCAGGAGTACGATCAGCATTCGAGGCTTCACTTAAAACACTAGAGAACCTTGGAGCTAATGTAACCGAAACATCTCTTCCGTTAACTGACCACGCCCTCGCCGTTTACTACATCATCGCTCCATCAGAAGCGTCTGCAAATCTTTCGAGATACGACGGTGTGAAGTACGGCCTGGGCTCTTTGAATGCCAACACCTCGGCTCAGGCTACTGAATCCGCCAGAGGCGATGGTTTTGGAGATGAAGTGAAACGACGAATACTTCTCGGCACGTACGCTCTATCCGCTGGTTATTACGATGCATTCTATAAAAAAGCTCAGCAAGTTCGTACTCTTATAAGGCGTGAGTTCACCGATTCTTTCCTTAAGTTCGATGCCTTGGTTACGCCGACGTCTCCAAATGTTGCCTTTAAAATAGGTGGCAAAATCAATGATCCTTTTCAGATGTATATGAATGACGTTTGTACCATCCCAGTAAACATAGCAGGCCTGCCATCCATTTCTGTACCAGGAGGCATGTCCGAAGGCCTTCCCGTAGGACTTCAATTCATTGGTCCACAATTCGGTGATACAACGGTGATAAGAGCTGCCGCTGCATATCAACGAGCAACCAATTGGCACAAAAACCACCCATTGATTTAGGTTCTTTAACTCCCTTGACTATCAAACTATTTAACCCAAGCAGTAGTTATGCAACAGTTCTTCTCACAGCTATGACTGCGCTGATGTTTGCAATAATCGGCTGCACCAATAATGACGTTGAACCAACTCCTTATGATCGAGAAGATTTCACTCCGCTTGATGGACCACCACCATTCCCAATAATATTCGCGGGCAAATTTACGGTCGACGGCAAACCAGGTCCCGCTGACCAAACAATTTATGCGGAATTCATCCATGGTGGGTCACCACCCTCCAGGACACTCGAAGGCGAGTATATGCAGGTGATTCTTGGGCCAGTAAGTGCTATTGATCTAGAGCACGGCATAATCAGTTTCTATTTAGGCAGCCGAGACGGAGACCATGTTAAAGCCAAAGAAACTTGGAATTGGGATCAAGTCAACATGCCCACAAATCAGGCCTTGGATCTAACTTTCTCTCGTCTTCCGGAAAGTTAGAAAAACAACGATGATTAGAACACTCAATGGCAAATCACCTAAAATTGACCCAACTGCATTCGTCTCAGAATTTGCATATGTGGTCGGAGATGTAGAACTGGGGCCAAATTCAAGTATTTGGCCTGGTGCCGTGATTCGGGCAGATTCAGGAAAGATTCAGATCGGCGCGGGTTCTAACGTTCAGGACAATTCAGTGTTGCACGCAGACGCCGATGCAGAAATCGGAGATAACGTGACAATAGGTCACGGCGTTGTCTGCCATGCTCGGATGATCGGAAATGGCAGCCTCATTGGAAACGGTGCCACATTAAATGATGGTGTCATACTAGGTGATAACTGCCTTGTCGCAGCCGGCAGCACCGTTGTTGACAATGCAGAATTCATACAAAACTCTTTAATACGCGGAACACCAGCTAAAGCAATCGGCAAGATTCGCTCACGACATTCAGAGTTAATGCAAAGAGCAGCCGCGTTTTACGTAAGCCGGATCGCTATCTACAAATCATCTGATCTAGGTGAATCCATTACTTAGATTACCTAGATGATGGTCACCTACATACGTTCCGGAGCACTCATCCCCATTAAGGTTAGTGTTCGCTTCAAGGCTATTTGCGCAGCTTCTACCAACTGCAATCGTGCCTTCGATATCTCGATATCCTTCTTTTCAGAAGATACCACTCGGCAATGTTCGTAAAATCTTTGAAGAGATTTTGCTAATTCCATAGCAAAGTGGGGTAAATGATGAGGTTCCATTCGTTCAGATGAACGCTCAACAACCATTGGCAATTCGATAATTTTTCGAATGAGTTTCAATTCCTGAGGATGTACCAGTAAGCCAAGATCAGCAGAGTTAAAATTAAGTCTCTTTTCTTCCGCCGTTCTCAATATAGAAGCCATGCGGGCGTGCGCATATTGCACGTAATAAACCGGATTCTCAGACGATTGTCGCTTCGCTAATCCCAAATCAAATTCCATATGCGATTCAGGCGACCTGCT
>CAJWJL010000203.1:0-4025 GCA_913042135.1 uncultured Chloroflexota bacterium
CCTTGAAATACTGTTTCGGTTGAATCCATTGACATTAAATAAGCGAGGTATCCTCTCAAAAATGATCGGTCGACCTTATCTAGATCATGCAGGTTGGATTCTTCGAGATACTTTACGAGTGGTACAAGATCGTTTACGTAATTGCGTACCGTATTATCAGCCAACTGGAGTGTTGTACTGGCATGTTGTTGGAAATCACGGATACGATTTGGCAGTGTTGGCGAATGTGATTGTTGCAGGATTCTTTCCATCGCAGGGGAAGGAAGATGATCACTCGTGGCCATTGCATCCCTCCCAGATGGGAAAAACGTTACTTTGCGGACTTGATTTTCGTTTTCGCTCGATTATTAGACTTTTTGCGTGAGCCGCGTTTTTTTTCCGCGTCGGCAGCCACGATCGCTGCAGCTTCTGGGTGAGCAATTGCGCAGTTTCCCATGGCAGTCTCCCAATCGACTTTCCAGTTTTCCGTGACTTCACCTGAAGCGCGTTCACCGGGTCTAGTTGAAATTGCAACTCGACATTCAGGGAATTTTCCACATCCCAAGAATTTTCCATATCGGCTTTGGCGAATGACCAGATAGTCTCCACCGACACATTTTTCATCACTTAGCTGTACGAGACGTTGAGATGGAATCCGTTCAGCTTTCTCCTTTGCGATGCTTACTTCTTTGACAAATGGTTCGAAGAATTCCTTAAGCATGTTGATCCAGTTTTGGTCCCCATCCGCTATAGAATCAAGTTTGGTCTCTATTCCGGCTGTAAAACCGGTATCCATAATGCTTGAAATGTGTTTGGTGAGAAGGTCAGATACTGCCGTGCCCGTTGGAGTTGGTTTAAACCGACTTTTTTCTCGATCAACATACTGGCGTTTTTCAATTGTGCCAACAATGGTGGCCCAGGTGCTAGGTCTTCCAATTCCTTGTTCTTCCAAAAAGCGTATTAGATTTGCCTCAGTGAAACGAGGTGGAGGTTGCGTAAATTTCTGGTCGGCATTGATTGTCTGCTTTTCCAGAGAACCCCCCTCCTGTAACGAGGGTAGCTGTGCACTCTCGTCGTTTTGTGAATCTTCATCCTTGGTTTCTATGTACAGTTTTCGGAATCCATCGAATTTGATTACTGAACCTGTTGCTCGCACTATGTATTCTTTGCCATTTGTTGCGATTGCTTTTATGTCCACACCGGTATTGTCTACGATTGCATCAGTCATTTGGCTTGCGATTGTTCGTTTCCAGATCATCGCATAGAGGCGAAGTTGTTCAGATGACAGGTACCGTGCGATTTTTTCGGGCGTGTTTTCTATCGATGTGGGTCGGATCGCCTCATGGGCTTCTTGGGCTGATTTGCTCTTAGTTTTATAGCGACGAGGGCCTGATGAATAATCAGCTCCATATTTTGTGACGATGAATTTTTCAGCTTCGGTCAGAGCATTTTCAGCGAGATTTGTTGAATCTGTTCGCATGTAGGTGATCAGACCCTCAGGCTCCGAATTTTGTTGCACTATCCCTTCATAAAGACCCTGAGCTATGCGCATAGTACGTGAAGCGCTGAATCTAAACGAGCGGGCTGCCTGTTGTTGTAACGTACTTGTAGTAAATGGTGGACGAGTTCGCTGTCTGGCCTCCCGCCTGGTTACGTTTGAAACTTTATATACGGCTCGTTCTAGATCTTCTTTGATCACCATCGCTGCCGTTTCATTATTAATAACGGGCTTTCCCTTTTGTCCTGGTATGGTCTTGAGCGAAGCAGAAAAAAGGTGTTTATTTTGCGCTGATTGTGTTTGGAGATCTGCCGTTATCACCCAGTATTCTTGGGGTTTGAAAGCTTCGATTTCTCGTTCACGGTCAACTATTATTTTAAGTGCTATCGATTGCACCCTGCCTGCCGAAAGCCCTTTTCGTCTTCCTCCAGGTATTTTGGACCAAAGGAAATTACTTCCCTTGTAACCAACTCCGCGATCAAGCACGCGGCGTGCTTGTTGTGCATTTACTAGATGCATGTCGATTTGGCGTGGATGTGCAAATGCTTCTTGAACTGCAGAGTCAGTGATTTCATGGAAAACTACTCGCTTGAGATCTTTCGAATCCCCAAGTTTTGCTGCTTCCACAAGATGCCATGAGATCGCTTCTCCTTCGCGATCTGGGTCTGTCGCTAGGTAAACAGATTCGGCCTGTTTAGCTGCTTTTTTGATTTCTGCTATTAGGGTTTTCTTTGTGTTTACATATGGCGCCTGGAAATTGTTGTCGATATCTTCAACATCCCAGTCTTTTGGCAGATCACGTACATGCCCCATAGAGGCGAGCACCACATAATTTTTACCTAAAAACCTGCCAACTGTTCTAGCTTTGGAGGGCGATTCCACGATTACCAAGTCACGTTTTGTATCTGTCGCCAAATTCTTTTTCCTCGAATCGATGGCCAATTCCAGACTATCGATCGTTCTTTTTTTAAAGGGATGTCGCCGTATGTTTGTTTATCTGACTTATTTCATTTATACGATTTAACAACGTCTCATTCTTAAACATTGTTTTCACGCGCGAGTTTGTCAAGCGCCTTTTCGTCAGACTATGTGTGAATATTTTGTAAACCGATATAGGCTTACCTCTTATTCATTTATCGCGGATCGAACCTTGAGTTGCAAAATAATGATTCACAATGTTTGGGAGTCCAAACGCTTGTAGTTGAAATGGCGGAGAGGACAGGATTCGAACCTGCGGTGAGCTTGCACCCACACACGCTTTCCAGGCGTGCCCATTAAACCGCTCTGGCACCTCTCCGCGACAGCAAACTAGTCGCTAATAATTAAGCTTATCGCTATTAGTGGGTGATTACATAAGCCAAATTATGTTTGGCGGAGAGAGCGGGATTCGAACCCGCGATATGCGGAATGCATATACCGGTTTTCGAGACCGGCGCCTTCAGCCACTCAGCCATCTCTCCTAACAAACCAACTATAACAATCTGTTAGTCGATTTTGATCGATGTTTTCACATGTACAAGTAGATTGGTTTTGTAAATTACTTTGGGTCGGTAAGTCAAAATGTTGACTTCGGATAATCTTGATCTTTACGATGGAACTACTTGGCGATTAATATCCTACTTGTATCAGCAAATATATTTAAGCTGATTCATGCATCCTAAATGAAACTATCTTCGTCATTTAAAGTGGACTGCTTTGTTATGAACATGTTTTCGCTACCTGTAAGAAGTGTTGGTTGAATGACCGCTGCAGGAATTATTCTCGCTGCCGGTGATGGGACGCGAATGCGAACGAAGAAGCCAAAACCTCTTCATACAGTCGCAGGTCTGTCTTTGGTTGCCCATACCGCCCAAATAATGCGCGTTGGGGGGATTGAAGAAATCCGCGTTGTCGTTTCTCGAGAATTAGCAGGCAATTCTGCACTTAAAGATGTTTTGGCGGACGATATTGATATTTCGGTTCAATCCGAACCGCGCGGCACGGCGGATGCATTAAACGCAGCTCGATCAGTCTTTGATAGTGCTGACACACTTGTCGTAGCGCCTGTAGATATGATTCTCGTAACCGGCGAATTTGTGAGGCGAATGATTGCTTTGCACCGAGAGTCGGAGGCGTTGTCGACTATTTTGGTATCTGAGGTCGATGACGCCTCAGGCCTTGGGAGAGTCAAACTTGACGATTTAGGTCAGCCGGTTTCAGTTATTGAAGAGAATGACGCCGATGAAAGATTACTGCAAAGCAATCTAGTTAACACCGCTTGGTATTGTTTCGATAATAACTGGATATGGGATGCTCTTAATTCAGTGCAGCCGGCTCGTAATGGTGAGGTTTATTTACCTAAGGTTATTGAGAGCGCATCACAGCTAGGGCGGTCAATGATGTTGGTTTCTAATCCTGATGCCGGTCGGGGGATTAATGACCTCCATGAATTGGCTGGCGTAGAAAAAATTATGCGGCGACGGACGAATGAATTTCACATGAAAAGCGGCGTCACAATTCAAGATCCCGACTCAATCGTGTCTACCGGTTTTGTTTTTGAGACTCTGGT
>CAJWJL010000204.1:0-4017 GCA_913042135.1 uncultured Chloroflexota bacterium
ATGAACCCATATACGTTGGCGCAATCGATAAGGTTAATACCCGAATCAAGTGCCTTCAGCACTACGTTCTTAGCATCATCACGATCAAACTGGCCTCTGAAACCCAATCCCAGTGCCATACGTGAGACCTTCACCCCAGCTGTGCCAAAATTTACATATTCAATGCTCAATGAGAAACCCCCTGTGCACACATTTGAAATAGACTATTGAGCGCCCAATTTCGATTTGTCTGAGCGCAGATTCTAACCTGTTATCGACACGATACCCGCAATCTACAGTCGATTAGAGGATTTATTAAGCAAACATCCAGAGGCAGGCCAGGTAAATAACACCTTGATTGATCCGGTAATCATCGCGAACGACATCAAAAAAAAATACGAAGACATTGATGCCGTAAACGGTATTTCATTTCAAGTTCGACGCGGCGAAATATTCGGAATGCTCGGACCGAACGGTGCAGGCAAAACCACCACCGTAGAAATTCTCGAAGGCATGAGAAGCGCTGACTCGGGCGAAGCTATCATCGATGGCATAAACGTGAAAAAAGATCCAACATCGGTAAAGTCCATAATAGGAGTCCAACTCCAGCAGAACGCTTTCTTCGACAATTTGAAACTCTCTGAAATCGTAGGTATGTATGCCCAACTCTATGAGACTAAGGTGGATCCAGTTGAAGTTCTCTCAAGAGTAGGGCTTGAGGGTCGCAAAAATAGTAAGTACGCACAACTTTCAGGAGGCCAGAAACAGAGACTATCTATCGCAGTGGCCCTAGTTAACGACCCTGTGATTTTATTTCTGGATGAACCTACAACCGGACTAGATCCTCAAGCGCGTCGACAGGTTTGGGCATTGGTCAAAAAGATTCGGGACGATGGGGCTACGATAGTGCTCACAACCCATTACATGGAAGAAGCCGAAGAACTTTGCGACCGTATTGCTGTCATCGAAAGCGGCGAGATTATAGCCATAGATACCCCGAACGCTCTTATAGACCAGCTTCTTGCAACTGGTTTCAAGCCTGAAAAGCGATTACGAGAAGCAACTCTCGATGATGTCTTTTTAAACCTAACCGGCCGAGATCTCCGAGACTAAACGATGAAGATTTACCTGGCTCTCACAGTTATTTCTCTGAAAATGTATTTCCGAAACAGACAGGCGCTTTTCTGGGCGCTTTTTTTCCCGGTGCTGGTGATGCTTATTTTCGGGATGATGAATTTTGATGGTTATAACGCACCAAGCGTTGGCGTTCATGATGAAGCCAAGAGTGAAGCATCCCGTAATTTGATAAAGGCACTTCAAGGTGATGAAGAAGAGGTGCTCAAAGTCTCTATCGGAACTCCCGAAGAGATTTTGCACGATTTGGAATTTGGAGAATCACGAGCAGCAATTATCATCCCAAAAAATTACGGTGTGCCAGGCGAATTGGCAGTTCTCCAGGTAACTTACGATGAACGTTATACCCAAGAACGTGCAGTTATATCAACAGTGCTAAAGCAAGTGACCGATGGCCTGTTCAAAGAATACGCAGCTGTCCCGGATGAATATCTAGTCGAAAACTCAATCAACGTCAATGAATCATTAATTCAAGGTCAAGGTCAGGGATTCAAAGGCTGGTTAATTCCCGGCATTGCGGCTATGGCCATAATGCAGACCGGCCTTTTCACAGTTGTATTTTCTTTAGTCAGGTTCAAATCCCAAGGGGTTTTACGACGTTTGAAAGCGACACCTATCGGAGCGGCACATTTTCTCGCCGGACAACTCACCACAAAAGCTATCGTTGTTGTAATACAAACCTATGTACTGATTATTGTCGGCGCACTGGCGCTTGGAGTATCAGTCAACACCGGACGACTTGGTGCATGGTTTGACCTAACGATTCTGGCACTCCTGGGCGGGGCACTATTCATCGCTATGGGACTAGCCATATCGGGCTGGGCTAAAAGTGAAGAAACTGCAGCCCCGATGGCTAACGTGATCTCAATGCCAATGATGTTTCTTTCAGGCGTTTTTTTTCCAGTCTCTGTAATGCCGGAGTGGCTAAGCAGATGGTCACAGTACCTTCCTCTGACATATCTTGCAGATGGCATGAGAGCTATAACGGTTGAAGGCGCAACCGTAACAACACTAGGCAATGAGCTGATTGGTCTCACTGTATGGATTATCGTCGTATTCACTATCGCCACAAAAACCTTCCGTTGGGAATGATATTGACACGAAGAAGATATTTGTCAGATAAGCTTCTCATTTAAACGGAAACCGGCACGGTTTCAAGATGGGTAGATCTATAGCGAATGCCTTCTGGATGAAAAAACAAATCCAAATTTATTTGTAGATTTTATGACCAATACACCTAACTCAGAGAAGCCAGATACGAATGACGGTAAAGGCGTCAGTCTCGCAGTTGGAGAACTTTCCCGTCTCACAGGCGTTACAACCGCTACGATCAATTATTACGTACGTATCGGGGTTCTCCCGCAGCCACGGAAAACCAGCAAAACCCGCGCACTTTATCCGGCAAACTTCGAAGGTCTAATTTTAAAAATCAAGGAACTCCAGGCGGCAGGACTTAACCTAAACGGCATCAAACAGGTCATAAATGGTGATCCAACATCACCCCTCGCTGGGGCGATATCACCTGAACAAAATACCCCAAGACCTAACAGTTCCACCCCAACCGGTCCAATTCCTGTCCGCGATTTTCTTGAAGAGAGTGGATTGGATGACGATCTTTACGATAACTTGATCGCAGCCGATCTGTTAAGACGCCCGCGGCTAGGTCCGAATGACACTCCAGCACATGATAGGCGAGACCTTACGGCAGCTCGGGCATTTGCAAGACTCAAAGCGGCCGGAATAGAGCACCAATTGCTGGAACGACACACAGAATACTCCCCTCTATCTAGGGCCGAAGCCCTCTTCCTCGCAGAACACCTGAATTCAGCAACTATTCGATCCACATCTACACAGCCGATAAATCTCGTTGGAGCCTTCGATACAGTTCGACGATACCTACGTAACCTTAAATTAGACGAAGCATTCCCTGATTGGCGTACGCCAAAAGATTAACTGGGATTAAGGTGCTTTTCCTTCACATAGTCGATTACCACACCTAGCCCATCTGGCGGTGCCCCAAGCCTAACCGCTTCGTCAAAATCTTTTTCAGATTCTGTGTCCTGTCCGATAGCAGCATGTGCGACCGCACGGTTTCCATAAATATCGGCCACATCCGGTTTAATCTCTATCGCTTTAGTAAAGTTGATGATCGCCTGCTCGAAATCGCCCATAGAAAGATAGGCAGTCCCGAGGTTGAACTGTACTTCATGATTTTCAGGATCCAGCCATGCGGCTTCTTCAAAATCAGATGCTGCCTTATCTAAAATCCCGAGTTGAGCATTCTTAAGCCCACGTCGAAAAAAATCATCCGATGTCTTTGGCGGAAAATCTATATCTGATTTATTAGCTTCACTTTGAGAATCGTCGGAAATTGTCAAGCCTGAGGAACTCCATGGCAATATTTATGGACGCATTACTACAATGCCACTATCAATATTAACCCCTAAGCCGGATAATCCAACACTCAGACCATGATGGTGTTAGAAACAACGCTCCATCCCTGAGGAATTTATTTCGTTCAGTCGAAGAGAGAAAAATGAGAATTTCTATTATCGGTCAGTCAGCATTTGGAAAATCAGTCTTAGAAGCATTAGCCGCAAACGATGTTGATGAGATCGTAGGAGTATTTGCTCCGCCCACTAGAGAAGGACGACCAGATGATCCGATATCTGAGGCAGCCCATACACTAAATGTTCCAGTGTTCGAATTCAAACGCCTGCGAGACGAGGAAGCAATAACTCAATTCAAAACAGTGAAACCCGAACTTTGCATCATGGCATTTGTCACCGACATCGTGCCTATGGAAATGATCAATTATCCGATTCTAGGTACTATTCAGTATCACCCCTCGCTTCTCCCTCTGCACCGCGGACCCAGTTCAATAAACTGGCCAATAATCAATGG
>CAJWJL010000205.1:0-4005 GCA_913042135.1 uncultured Chloroflexota bacterium
AAGAACTCATGGCACACATTTCACCTTAGAGGAAGCAATCGTCCAGGCCAGGCGATTAGGCCCAATGCGAACGTTGTTAACGGACGCAACCCACGATATTGATCATGAAGCAGTGAATATAAAACTCGCAAAACTTCAAGAATCAGAAGGTATCGACATCCAGTACGCTTACGACGGTATGGATATCGAGATCAAACTATAGAAAAGCAAAAATAGACTGGCTCTAGCTGGTTTGTTCCGACTTCCATGTTCGGTAAAGAGCGATCACCTTGTCATCAGGTGGGTAGTAAATACCGGGCGTCAATTGCTCCTCATCTAATCGGCGACGAATCCACTCTTCAAGATCATCGTACTCAATAGCTTTGAGGGCGATATCAGGAGCAACAATGCGAGGAATGACCACCACACCATCGTCGTCGGCAACAATGTAGTCACCAGGTCGAACTAATATTCCGTCCACGGCAACTGTGTCATTTGTGGAATACGGTGTGCCAACCCGAGTTCCCAAGTTAGAAGTTTTATCCAACCCCCACATACCAACACCGTAATCTTTGACGGTATGCATATCTCTAATTCCACCGTCACAGACCAACCCATCGACTTTTCGCTGTTTGAGTCTAAGGAATTTAATGTCACCACCAATCGACATGCGCTTGGTACGCATAGATTCCATTACGATCACGTCCCCAGGGCCAGCAAGCTCGAACGCAGCAAACTCGGGGGACTCTTCACCACCTGGTTTTTCCGCCATTCCATCAGGGCGTGCTGGTACAAACCGAACAGTGATCGCCCTTGCTACAAGCCTTTGTCCAGGATTCATGGTCTTAACATTGGGCATATATACGTAATGCGGCTCATAACCATTACGCGCCAAGACATCAACAACTGCCGTTGTGTTAACAAGTTTCAGTTGTTCTATGGTTGCCTTGTCCAATACGTGATCAGGGGTCGGCTGAATTACGGCCATTTACTGAACTACTTTCAGAATTACGATCTACAAATAAAACGTGACAATTCTACATTGGCATCCCGCGTTAGATAAAAAGCATTTACTTTTATCTCTGTGATGGGCAATTTCAGCTCCAATCTTTTGCAAATCGGTCAATGATCAATGCTGCATGTTTTGCACCAAACAGGAAATCCTCTTTAGTAATGTTCTCATTAGGAGCATGAATTTTATGTGATGGATGATCAATACCCGAAGTCGCTATCGGGATCCCCAGCGTGTCACCAAAATCAAACATCGGACCAGTACCTGCCATATTAGGAGTCATTACTGGTTTTCGACCGTAAATCTCCTCTGCCGTTTCAGCAACAAGTTGTACCCATGGTGAATTAAGATCAGTACGGTACGGATTCACAGCCCCGAGGATCTCAATTTCCACGTCGTCGAATCCATGTTTATCAAGGTGCTTACGAAGTTTCTTGAAAATATCGAAAGGTCGTTGTTCGGGAACCAATCGGAAGTCCATTTTCGCCTTCGCAACCGCCGGAAGAACCGTCTTCAAACCAGCCTCTTGGTAACCCGAATCCAATCCAGCTATGTTCGCGGTAGGTTGAAACGTAAGTTGTTTTCTAAGGTCCTCTCCATCAAGCCCCTTCACGAATCCGCTAACTCCAAAAGTTTCGAGCCATTCGGGAGCATCGTCTGGCAATGCCTCTACTGCAGCGATAGCTTCAGGTGTTGGTTCCGTTATCGCATCATAGAACCCATCGATCTTTATTTGCTCATCTTCATCCTTGATAGTCTGCAACGCCTGCAGCAACCGCCACGCAGCCGATGGGAGAATCGCTGCGTACGATGAATGCGCATCGCCTGAAAGCATACTGACACTGAAGCCGACTCCAAGCACACCCTTCAGCCCGAGGTACATGAATGGATCATCATTCAGATTTCGACCTCCCCCTTCCCAAATGCAGGCATCTGCCTTGAAATCGTCACCGCGTTCTGCAATCAAATCCGGCAGGTTGATCGACCCCGATTCCTCTTCCCCCTCACAAAACATCTTGATATTGCAAGGAACTCCACCACGCTCACCTATGAACGCTCGAACCGCAGCAAGACGGGCTCCGATATTTCCCTTGTCGTCCGACATTCCACGACCGTACAAGCGATCCCCTATTCGGGTCGGCTCAAATGGCTCGGTATCCCAGAGATCAAGTGGATCAACTGGCTGTACATCGTAGTGACAATAGAATAGTAAGGTAGGAGCGTTTTCTGGATCTTCCGATGCTGCCATATAACCGTAAACGGTTGGCAAACCATCGTTTGGAACCGGAACTATCTCGGCTTCGAAGCCGTTACGTTCAAGTAGGTCCTTCATCACTCCAGGCGCTTTATCGAAACCAAGTTTTTGAGCGGATATAGAAGGCTGACGAACCAGCTCAAACAACTGCTCGATCGACTCATCGACATGTGAGTCAATGTGTAAATACAGTTCTTTCATTCTTCTCCTGAGCCCTGCTCAGATTCCCTGTATGCCCAGTAACGCGCCAGGCACATCAGAGTTACACCATCTTCTATCTCCTGGCTCGCTGCCATCGCTGCGACCTGCGAACGGGTTACCAGCTTTGCATCGACAATGCCCTCCTCACCTTGCAGTTCAAGATCATCAGGATCAATTTCTGGGATTTCGGCCAATACCGAATGAAAAGTATCCCCTACAAATCCAGATATCGGAGTTTGTGAACCCAACAATTTGGTTCGGATCGACGCGATCCCTGTCTCTTCAATTAATTCACGTTTCCCGGTCTCCTCTGGCGTTTCTCCATCTTCGATCAATCCAGCTGGAAACTCCCACATATAACTCTTGACCGGATGACGGTAAACCTTGATCAAAAGGTAGCGCTCAGATGGAGTAACTGGAATCGTCATGACTGCGCCGTTACCAGAGTGGGTGCGCACCCAGGCATACTTTCCGGAACGACCATCCGCATGCGTGATGTCATCGTAGTAGAAATCTATCCACGGAGTTTCGTAGACAAGGTTCTCCCGATTATTGTCTGATGGGTGATGACGATCCGACTCTGGCATAGGCTATTCAGCAGCCCCAGGCATGCCTGGTTCAAGTGGCTTTGAGTCAGGTGGTACTCCACCGGCCAGGAAACCTCCATCTACCGTAATGGTCTGACCATTTACATAACTACCAAGTTCAGAAGCTAAAAATAAACATGCGCCGGCAATATCTCGAGGCAATCCACCCCTGCGATTAGGAATGAAATCGAGGGCAGAACCTAAGTATTCATCTCCGCCGCGACTCGGCTCCTCATTTTCAGAAAGCACACGGCTATCTATGTAGCCAGGTGCGACACAATTAGCGTTAATACCTGTTCCAGCAAGGTCACTGGCCATAGATTTCACCATGCGGTTAAGTCCTGCTTTCACAATTCCGTACACGGTGTCGTGCGGCCACGCGCGATAGCTATGCACACTGCTGATGTTAATGATGCTGCCACCATGATTGTGTTCGATCATTCTCCTCGCTGCTCCTTGGGCCAGGAAAAGATATCCCTTCAGCGCATGTCCCACAAGATGATCCCAGAACTCCTCTGTAATCTCCGTAAAGTGCATATCTCGCGATGCGACCGCATTGTTAACCAATATGTCGATGCGACCGTGCTCAGAAACGAACTCAGCCAGCATCCTATCTCGATCTTGACTATCGCCTATGTCAGCCTGATGCCAGGACGCTTTTTGACCAAGTGATTTAATCACGCCAATCGTCTTTTCGGCTTCTTCGTCACGAACAAGGTCATTGATTCCAACATCCGCTCCGTGCTCGGCAAAGAGTTGGGCTATCCCTGCCCCAATTCCGCGACGTGAACCAGTTATAAGTGCTTTTTTACCTTCAAGGAGTTTCGTTGTCATATTTCTCTCTTTTACTAATCCACCTTAATCCCGCATTTTCTTAGACGCGATCATACCGCCATCAACAAGAATCGTTTCGCCATTAACATATTGACCAAGCTCTGACGATAAATAGAGCACCGCATTTGCGATGTCAC
>CAJWJL010000206.1:0-3988 GCA_913042135.1 uncultured Chloroflexota bacterium
GTAGGAGTCGGAGTGGGTCTCAGCGTAGGAGTCGGAGTAGGTACGGGTACAGGGATGGGAACCGTTGTAGGTGTTACGGCTACTGTTGCAATCACAGTTTCAATCGATCCCTTTACGATCAATGTGGGTGTTGCAACCTGAACAACTACTGAAGCAGTCGGAGTTACTGTACCTGTCGATTCTGTAACAGTAGATGCAGCAACAGTCTCAATTACAACGGTTGGGTCTAGTGGTGGAGTCGCCGTCTCAGTGGGAACAACTGCCATCGCCTCAACGGTTGCATCAACAGCACCAGAGATTTTTGTCGCCTGAATGGTTGCATCAACAGCATCAGTAATTTCCTGTGCTTTTACTATCGCAGCGGCTGCATCCTCAACCGAGATGTCTGAGAGAGCCGCACTCTCTATACTAGTGTCACTGGATGACGTGCAAGCAGATAGAACCGCTACCGCCAGCAGCGATACGAGTATTATTAACCTTAGCTTGGACAAGCTGACAACGTTAACACATCCCCGCCACCCTAACACCCACCTACCTGTTCGTATTAGTGCCGTGGTGACTATCGGTGCATCAGGGTTATATCATAATCGCAGTAATTACAAACGCTGGAGGTTCATGTGCTAACGCGAACCGTTGTACTACTTGTCATATCTCTATTTGCAGTCCAGATATTTGGTTGCTCAAATGAGACAGGTACTGCAAATTCTAAAAATACCACTCTAGAAAAAATCACCAATGAGAGTGGAATATATTCCATTGAAGATTTCAAAAATACAGGATTCAAAGTCGTCAAAGAATATGATGTTTCTGAACTGGAAGATTCCACCGGAGTTTGGTTTGGGTTTTGGAAAAATAATTCCACTAAATCTATCGTTCTGGATTATGAAATAAGAACTTATCCTTCTCAACAATTAGCCTTAGATAAAGGAGTGAAATACGTTGAAGAGGTAATAGGTGAAGATGCGATATTAGGTAAATCACTTTCATCGTGGAAAGAAGGAATTCAAGATAGGAGGACGAGAAGCGGCAGAGGTATGAGCGGAAGTGAATCTAACACCGTAAGAGCAAAGTATCTGGACTACATAGTATTTGGAAACGCTATGATTTTATGTGAAGGTTTGGATTTAACAGATGCCAGACAAAATTGTTCTGATTTAATTAATACTTTGAATAAATAATTTCAGCACCCTGACACCCACCTACTAATTTGTATTAGGCGGAGCGTTTGTCGAGTATGGACTCAAGAGCAGTAAAAGCACCCAACTAACTTCCTTCGAACGATAAGAAATTATCGATTAGTTCGGCACATCTAATCAAAGCCTCTTCAGAATCAAGACCGTCACATAGAATCACCATATTGCCGAGTATCATCCAGTCGGGATAAGTTGGACCAACAGACCCCAAAGGATTGGCATGCCATCTGTCCTTCACACCCTCGGTCCAAGTCTGTTTTTTTTTGAAGATCCGGTATCCCGAATTTTCTCCGCTGGAAAACAGAGGCTGTGTTGTATCGCGATTAGCTTCAAACTCTGCCCCGGTTGATTCAATCGCAACAGGCTTACCACTTGAAACGGCAAGGTCATGAGATGAATAAAAACGAATCTCATAATCATGACGTTCATAAGGATCCAGACCCCAGAAGCCGTTCCAAGCATCTAGTCCGTCAGGTAACCCCTTAACGTCATAGTGCTTAGAAGTTTTAAAACCAAAGGCTTTCAAATCTTCAATCGTGTAATTATCAGGAGCCGTCCTGATTTGCACAAACCCGTCAATTTGTGATCCATCTCCACACCCCGTTAATACAGAGAGCAGCATCAGACTCGTCAGAATGACAATATTGATCGGTAACTTCAACATACCAAAACCATAATACGATCTTAAAACCGCAAAACCCAACTACTGATTTGTGTTAGTGCATGGCGACTATCGGCGACTCTCAGCATTCTGCTCCCAGACAACTGATCACATGTCAGTACAAATGGTCACTTCCGTTGATTCAGGGATGTGTCCAGCTTCCTTTATAACATCAGCATTTTCTTTCATAAATTTTCCAATTAACTCGACAGAAGGTGTGTACTGAACGACATGAATCGTGGTTGGGTCGTTTAGTTCATGCCCCCGATAAAGCACTTTGAAACCAGCTGCTTCCCTGGCATCGTTATTACCGTCAAAAGCTGATACCCAATGTTCGTAGGATTTCTCAAGTTTCGCTCTCATAATTACAACTGGCATTAAAATTTCCTTAGCGATGTTCACTCATGTTGCAGCTGCAGCGCCGGGTGAAATCACGGCGATAGATACCCATTGGATATGGCAAGACGGGCAAGCTTTGACTAAGAACCCACTCAGGATAATTGCTGGACAAATTGAGGTTCCGACTGCCCCGGGTCTTGGAATCGAGATCGATATGGACGCCTTGGAATCTGCACATCAGACTTATTTGGAGCATGGCCTAGGATCTCGGGATGACTCAAGTGCGATGCAATTTCTTGTGTCCGGTTGGAGTTTCGATAGCAAGAGGCCTGCGCTAGATAGGTGACACAACTCCTTGTTGCTGGCGTTCTCGTTCCATCGACACTCAATCCTCCACTCTCCACAGCATGCCCCCCTTCCAAACTGCAATAACCACCAGATCACTAGCGCACGCACGACGTCCACCGAAAATAAGCATAATTCCGATTTAAAGCCGACTCAACTGATGCTGATTAGGTTGTGGTTGTGGTGACTGGATTCAGCAGTTTGAAGACCTGTGGCATACTGACGAGTACCGCTGTGAGATCCTACGCATGTTCCGCCAACCAAGGCAGTACAACGGGCAGCATAAGTTCTGGAAACTCTCGATTAATATTGTGTCCTGCTCCAATGATCTTCTTCATCGTGAAAGTTTCGTTGTCAGGAATCAGCCCAGCGATATAATCGTCGGGCAAAATTCCACCTACGTCAGGATCAGCCTGCAGTAACAAGACAGGCACCTTGATATCAGCCAAGGTCTGGGCAGGATCGTCGAAACCACGCGACGTTCCGCCAACGATGGCTCGCAAGATGTCAGCGTCCATCTGCAGCAAACACTCAGCCTTCCAAGTCGAAAAGTATTCAGGCTGATTCGGACTTGCCACCTGCAAATGTGAAGCCATCTCTTCGATCGATAATCCTTGTTCTATCAACCCAAGATGAATCTGAAAAGTATTCACTGTCGGACTGCTATCAGTTCTAGCTGGGCGCACCTTGCCGAACACAGCGGGATCTTCTAGTACCAGTGCCTTCAAATTCTCAGGCGGATCGCTTGCCATCGCCACCGAATTGCCACCACCCATCGAGTGGCCCCAAACAACGGTGGGCATTTTGCTCACATTCTCCATAACAAATCGAATATCTCGGGCATGATCGAATCGATCGTAAGCCCCAGTTGTATGCCCTGAAAAACCATGACCCCGCTGATCCATCGTTATTATTCGATAGTCGCCTACCAACTCATCGATCACCCGTAGAAATCCGTCACGCCGACTCGTTACACCATGACACAACAGCAGCGTCGGACCATTGTTAGGTCCAACCGAATAACCAATCTCAACTTCACCAGTATTAATCGTGTGATCCGTGAATCCATTTAAAAGAAGTGGCATATTCCAGAGTCCTCCAATGGATCTCTTATTGCGAAAGTGCTTGAGCATTCTTAATTATGTCGTACGTTGACTCAGCACCCTGAGCCCTACACACTGATTTCTCATAGTACGTGGCGAGATCGGTGCGTCCTTGATCTGGCATACTCCCTACATGGAAAACACAAAATGGTAAAGATACCGATGATCGCTCCAACAATTCTGTGGGTGGTCGTAGTTGCCATAGCGATCTTTGGATCTTCATGTTCATCTGGTGATAGTAGTGGTGAAGATACTTTTCCAAAGATTAACGCGGATCAGACCATTCGAAATCTAAGTAGTTTCGAAAAAGCACCTTTCAAGCTGTCCAAAGAGTACGACGTTTCCGC
>CAJWJL010000207.1:0-3929 GCA_913042135.1 uncultured Chloroflexota bacterium
ATGGTGGATGGCTTCCATGAATACGAAGAAGGCGATCAATTAGAGGGTTACGAAGTTCAGTTGACCCGACGATAAGGCTTTGGCGCCGGTTAAGCGTAGTGTTTCGCCCAGAGTAGGCTACAGGAGTTGCGTAAGCATTGACGAGGCGTGGAGAGCGCGTTAATCACACTATCCAACGAGAACTCGGTGTTCTGATAGAGGGTTTGAATGATCCGCGTTTATCTCCAGTGATATCAGTTACTGCAGTTGAGGTAAATCGTGACCTGTCAGTTGCGAAAGTTTATGTCAGCGTATTAGGGACAGACACGGATCGATCCGATGCTATTGACGGGCTTCGTTCCGCTGCAAATCGCTTACGGATGGAAGTGTCGAATCGAATCGTGATTCGTACTATGCCGAAACTTTCTTTTTTCCCAGATGATACGTTGCAAACCGGAGCTGATATCGATCAATTGATCGATCGAGTGATTGCCCAAGACAGCAGAAGACATTCGGATAGAGATACTGTTGACGGATGAAGCTATTATGTCTCAGACTTTTGTCATTGCTGGCGGATATTTGAATATAAACAAGGCTCAGGGTTGGACATCTACAGATGTGGTTCGCAAGCTCAAGGGTATAACACGATCAAAAAAAATTGGACATGGCGGGACTTTAGATCCGATAGCGACAGGCGTGCTACCCATTTGTATCGGTTCGGCAACGCGTTTTGCGGAAACTGTTTTGCTCGGTACAAAGTCTTATCGAATCAACGTGGTGCTGGGCTCTTCCACCGATACATATGATTCAACTGGTGAGAAAACTGCGGAGGTTAAATCTTTCGAAGTTACACGCAGCCAACTCATCGAGGCTCTTGAGGGCTTCACGGGTGAATTTCTTCAGACTCCCCCTATGTATTCAGCTCTTCACCACAAGGGTAGAAGATTGTATGAATTGGCACGAGCGGGTATTGAGGTCGAACGCCCTCCACGTTCAGTGAAGGTCTTAAGCCTTAAACTTGTGGAGTTTGAAGGGCCGGAGTTAGTTTTGGATATCGAGTGCAGCCATGGGTTTTATGCAAGGACACTTGCCAACGATATCGGTGAGAAGCTTGGAACACATGCTCATATGACAGGCTTGACTAGAACGCATGCGGGTCCGTTCAAGATAGAGGATACCGTGAGCATTGAAGATGTTATTAAGCTTGCCGATTCCGGTGATTGGCGTGATTTATTGATGCCTATCGATACTACACTTCAGCATTTTGGCAGAATAAATCTCGATACATCTCTAGTCGAAATGGTAAGACATGGTCGACCACTTTCCGTCAGTAACATTGGTGATAATGGTGCTCATACGCCCGGAGAAAGGATAAGAGCTTATACGCCTGATGGAGATCTGCTCGCTATATTGATATTCGAACCTGAGCGCCTCAGATGGAGGCCTGAAAAAGTGCTGGCTGGACTTTGATATTTGGGCAGGGAACGGACAACCTCAATACAGTACCTGTTAGGTTTTCCATTCATGGTCATGTTAAGGCTAAGCTTTGACGCTTAGTGATCTGATTTATTAGTTCAAGTAATACGAGTATGAAAATTGCACGATAGTCCACTTGCTGTAGTAGCAGAGTTAATACTTCTTTTATCCATCATTTTGGTAGCGGCTAAAATCGGAGGAGAGGTTTCTGAGCGTTATTTAAAAATTCCTCCCGTGCTTGGTGAATTAGGTGCAGGTATTCTTATTTCACCATTCTTGCTTGGTGGTATCCATTGGTTTGGTGGGGGAGCGATTTTCGAGCTGCCCCATGGGCAGAGCGGTGGCCTGCCAGTAGAACCGCAGCTTTTCTTTGTTGCTCAACTCGCTGCGGTAGTTTTACTGTTTGAGGCTGGCCTCGAGACAGATCGTAAGCAGTTTATGAAGTATGTCCGTCCTGCCACGGCTGTTGCTGCGGGTGGAGTGTTGTTGCCCTTTGCTATGGGGTTCGCTGCTACGGTTATGTTCGGGTACGCCAGTTTGGACTCGATCTCAGGGATGGTGCCTGCTCTTTTTGTCGGTGCGATCATGACAGCGACTTCTGTTGGAATCACCGCTCGCGTATTAGCAGATATAAGGCGTCTTGATTCTCCTGAAGGGGTGACGATCCTTGCAGGTGCAGTGGTGGATGATGTGCTTGGCATAATCATCCTTGCAATTGTCGTAGGGATTTCCGAAGAAGGAGCTGTGACGGCTGGATCCATTGGTGTGATATTCCTCAAGGCGGTCGGCTTCTGGCTTGGCCTGATGATTATTGGTTCGTTGGTGGCTAATCACCTGTCAAAATTTGTGCTCTGGTTCAAGAGCGCGGGGGGAGCTCTTGTACTGGCGCTGGCTTTGGCGTTTATCGCCTCTGCTGTGGCCGAGATTTATTTTGGACTTGCCATGATAATTGGCGCCTATACGATGGGCCTTGCCCTTTCTAGTACCGAGTTGAAGCACCAGGTCGAAGGGCCGATGAGGTCAGTTAATAATTTCCTCGTGCCTATATTTTTTGTAGTTATCGGGATGCAGGTCGACTTCACTGCGTTTGGTGCAGGGGATACCTCCTTATCCATCGCTATTGGTTTTGCAACCGTTTTGACCTTATTTGCTGTGTTCAGTAAGGTGGCAGGATCTGGATTACCAGCTTTGTTAGTCGGATTTAATCGACGTGGGGCGACAAGAGTGGCATTGGGGATGTTGCCGCGTGGGGAGGTCGCTTTAATCATTGCAGGGATTGGACTGACGGCGGGTGTTATTGGTCAGGATATTTTTGGAGTTGCGGTTGTCATGACCGTTGTGACGACGATAATCGCCCCTGTGTTATTGATCCCCGCTTTCCGGGGAGGCAGCGGTATCAAAGCCGATACTGAGGATGTTGATGGACCTGACGAGTAGTGGTTTTACGCAAGAAGTATTGCTTTCCTGTAGGTTGTAATTTCGAGCGTGTATCACTAGCTGTTTTTACTTGTAAGCCACCTGGCAGAATCCGTGGTTGCAGTATCCGAATGGGTTTTTTGCCAGATATTGCTGATGCTCTTCTTCCGCGTAGTAAAAATTTCCGGCTGCTGCAATTTCAGTTGTAATTGTTTCGAAACCTGAGGCGTTCAGTTCTGATTGATAACGGTCTCGGCTTGTATTGGCGGCATTTACCTGGTCTGTGTTGGTTCCGTAGATTGCAGTGCGGTACTGGGTGCCTATGTCATTGCCTTGACCCATATGTTGCGTCGGGTCATGGTTCTCCCAGAACACTTTGAACAGCGTTTCAAGGTCAACCTTTGAAGGGTCGAAGACTACTAGAACTGCTTCGGTATGCCCGGTTCTGGATGTGCATGTTTCTGGATAGGTTGGGTTGGGTGTGTATCCTCCGCTGTAACCTGCAGCGGTGGTGTATACGCCGGGTAGCTGCCAAAAAAGTCTTTCAGCGCCCCAGAAACAGCCCATGCCAAAAATGATCTGGTGCATATGTTCGGGAAATGGTGGCTTGATCGATGTCCCATTAACGAAGTGGACGCCGCTTATTTGGAGTGCACTTGACCTACCGGGAAGCGCATCTTCTGGGCTGATCACAGGGGCTGCTTGGCGCGTAAAGAAGTTCATTTGTTTGGTGCCCACCTTTATAACTCGTCACCGTCAGGATATCTCATATTCACCCGTTATACCTTACGCGTTTGAGGTGGCGTACTCGCGCTTTTTGATCTGAACGGGCGTGTAGATTTATGTTTCTTACGTTGAAACCAGCACAGATATTTAGTTGTTGGGCTGGCTAATCGTGAATAATCCGTCACAATGCAGCTTTTGAGTTATGACGGACTCTATGGGATTTTGTTCTGTAGCCCAAAAAATAACTAGACAGCAGTGACCCTGTTGATGAAAAAGTGAAACTTGTATGAAATTTGCTGATCTACTAATGCAAAATGCTGCGGAGCGAGGAT
>CAJWJL010000208.1:0-3873 GCA_913042135.1 uncultured Chloroflexota bacterium
AGCACTGCCTTCACACGGCAGGGGTCGCTGGTTCAAATCCAGCCGCGCCCACCATATTTTTCCTGTGTTTATAGGGCTTTCTACAGTCAGTAACGCCTGTTCCATCTGCTCGGAGCACTGTGTTTAGCGAATCAAGAAGACGTTCCACGTCGTCGCTACTGTTATAGAGATGTCCGGATATCCTGACCCTACCAAGCTCACCCCAAATCAGCACTCCATACGCTTCCAGTGACTTGCGGGTCGCTTCAGCGTGAGTATCCAGAAAACAAGTATTACCAGACCGACCCGAACGCACCCGTGGGGATATAACCTGAATTCCCAGCTGTTCTAGACCTGTCGAAATAATTTCAGACAAATCTCGCACATGAGATTCAATCCGTTCGATACCAACTTCAAGCAGAAGATCTAGGGATCGCTCGAGAAACATGATCGTAGCCATCGCGGGATTTCCAGCCTCAAGCTTTTCCGGCATCGGGTGTTCGGCTACCGATAGTTTCCGCTCGGCAGAGCCATTACCGTGCGCGTCAAGATTACGCCAACCAAATGTCGTGGTTTGGGCGACAGATTCTGCCCTTTCACTCAGATAACAGGGTGCAGTGCCATGGGTGGCCAGAAGCCATTTATAACAGGAGCTTACGCACAGGTCGGTTACGTGGGCCGGAACCGTAATGGCACCCGACGCATGCGTAGCATCGACTGCGAGCAATGTCTCGCTACCCTTCAAACCAGCCGCGAGTGCTTCAATGTCAAGATTCTGCCCGCTGTAGAAACTGACCTGACTGACAGCAAGTATGCGTGTTCTTTGATCTGCTACTTCCAGCAGTTCTGTTTCAGAAACCTGCCAGTTGCGATGAGGAACCGACCGAATTTCAACACCCAGTTCGGCCAGGTTCTTCCAAGCATAAGCTACAGATGGGAATTCAAGATTGGTGGTGACAATATTGTCGCCCTTTCGCCAGTCGAGTCCTCGGGCAAGCCAGTTCATACCTTCGGCGGCAGAGGCCATAAAACTGACGCGCTCGGAGCCAACACTCCAGAGCCGCCCCATCTTTTTCCGACAGCTTTCAACATGGTCTAGCAAAGTGTCACGGCCCTGATAAGATAAACTCTTATTGCGGGCGAACAACTCATAGACCTCCTCCTGGCATTTCAACCAGGGAGATTCACCGCCGCTACAAAGATGAGTTACGCCATCAATCCCTACGAATTTAGATGGTGATAGTAGCGGTTCGATCTTTCTCATGACGCTCCATTAACTAGCGCAGAAACAACTAATTAGTGAGTTAATAGTGACTATTGTCCGCCGATCTGAGGTTTCAGGTCGTCTAGGCCCTAAATTAACGACATATCTGATTACAACGAAATCTGTCATTGATCAAAACTAGATTCGTTTTATACGGCTTGCAAGCAAATCGAAAAACCGGGTTGAATCACCTTCTGTAATAACAGTCACATTTTCGACTCCGCCTGTAACCCCGTTCCAATCTGCTACAGTTGCTCCACAACAAATGCCTGGCAAAGTTTCCACGCGAACGTTTAGCTTTTGCCCTTTGAATAAAGTTGGATCAATTACATAACCGATCGTGCAGGGGTCATGCAATGGTGCACCAGGTCGGCCGTAAGTTCGGATGTCGTAATCATTGAAAAAGCCCATCAGGTCAGCCAAGCCAATAGCTGGATGGGTGCCGATAGCTCTGAGAGAATCAATCCACTTTTTGGTAATGACGATCTGCCGACACACATCTAGCCCAAACATCGTTACATCTGCACCGCATGAAAACACTATATCTGCCGCGTTTGGATCAACAAGAATATTGAATTCTGCAGCCGGTGTTCTATTGCCGGGACCCCACGTTGAGCCGCCCATCAAAACAATTCTCTGAATTCGCTCGGCAATGTCTGGCGCCATAACCAGCGCCATCGCAATATTAGTCAAAGGACCAGTCGCAACAATTGTTATTGTTTTGGGCTCACCTACCCGAACCATGTCAATAATTGCGTTAACAGCGTGTGTCGACTCAAGATCCCTCAGAGGCTCAGGAAGCTCAAAATCTGTATGCGTATCAAGACCGCTTTCACCATGTACGTTCTCACCGGTAATAAGGTGGCCCGTCGTTGGTCGAGGACAGCCCTTAAAAACAGGAATATCCGAACGATTACACAGTGCCAATATTTTCTGGGTGTTTAATGCCGTTCGATCAACCGATACATTTCCTGCGACAGCTGTAATCCCCAATAACTCAATCTCATCTGGCGACGCAATCGCCATCATTATGGCCGCTGCATCATCGTGCCCAGGATCACAATCGAGAATAATTTGCTTTGCCATCTTTCCAAATTTGAAACGTACGAAAGCCTACAACATTTAGGTCTCTAACAAAAACCAGTCTAAACCGATCAATGTCAGACTCTAATAGAGTGGGAACGCAAGTTTCAGGCTTATTGGGAGAAAATACGATCGAATGCCGTGCCCTGTTCCGTAAAGAGATGACTCTTTTCAGGATCCACACCAACTGAAATCGTGTCCCCTTCGGAGACCTTCATGTCTCCTGGTGCATGTACGGTGAACTCCGTTCCTTCTTCCATGGAAAGGTAAACGTAAGTTTCTCCACCCAGCCTTTCAACGGCAAATACTTTCCCTGAAATCGTAATGTCTCGGTGTCCAGTCATATCTAAATGTTCGGGGCGAACACCGAACTGAACTGGTGCACCGGTTGCAGCACTTGTCCCGGGGCTACACGCCACACTCAATTTATGTCCACCGTTTACTTCAACTTCTACGGAGTTGTCTGAAAATCCGGAAATTTTCCCGCTCAACAAATTCATCGCGGGTGATCCTATAAAAGTAGCCACAAAAAGATTTACCGGGGAATTGTATAGGTCAAGTGGCCGCCCGATTTGCTCGACATACCCATCTCGAAGGACCACGATTTTGTCAGCCATCGTCATCGCCTCGATTTGGTCGTGCGTAACGTAAACCATCGTCGCATTAAGCGTTTGATGTAATTTAGACAACTCTATACGCATCTGTACGCGCAACTTCGCGTCAAGGTTAGATAAAGGTTCGTCAAACAGGAAAACCTTTGGTTGTCGAACAATTGCACGACCTATGGCAACGCGCTGTCGTTGACCGCCTGAGAGCTCTTTTGGCTTGCGATCAAGTAATTCAGAAATCTGTAAGACATCTGCCGCTTCAGTGACTTGTTTCTGTATGAAATCCTTTTTGGCTTTCGCTAGGCGCAAGCCGAATGACATATTTTGAGATACAGTCATATGGGGATAGAGCGCATACGATTGGAAAACCATTGCGCATCCTCGCTTCGAAGGTCGTAGTTCCTCAACCCGATTACCATCGATGGAGATTTGCCCTTCCGTTACGTCTTCTAAACCAGCGATAAGCCGTAAAAGAGTCGTTTTCCCACATCCAGACGGTCCTACAAATACTACAAATTCTTCGTCCTCAACCCGAAGATCAACGCTATGAAGCACCTCGGTATTTCCAAATTTTTTAGATACCGACTTCAGTTCGACATCAGCCATAACCCATCCTCCTTTTGGACCCTAAGTATCACCTCACTGCAATGATCATTTCTGCCTGAATCGTTACTCGACAGGGTCGCAGCAGGAATCAAAACTGAATCATTCACATTCATAATAGTCAGCCTTTGACGGCACCACTTGACAACCCCTCAACTAGGTACTTACTAAAAATCAGACAGGCGAAGAATATAGGTATCAATACAATCACCGACATCGCGAGCAGGCCTGACCATTGCATTTCAAACCCAATAATTTCCTCCGCCAGTACGACTGGTAACGTTTTTTTGCTATTGTTGGTAACCAATACATAGGCCAATAGAAATTCACTCCATG
>CAJWJL010000209.1:0-3856 GCA_913042135.1 uncultured Chloroflexota bacterium
ATCCCGTAAAGCAATGAGTCTGGGCGCGGAGGACAACCTGGAACATAAACATCTACCGGCATAATGTGATTTACACCTGGGACCACTGAATAGCTTTGATAATACGGTCCGCCCGAAGTAGCACAAACACCCATCGAGATAACCCATCGAGGTTCTGCCATCTGGTCATATAAACGGCGTAATGGCACTGCCATTTTCCAGGTTAAGGTGCCAGCGACGATCAGCAGGTCCGCCTGACGAGGTGAAGCCCGCAGCGCCTCCATTCCAAATCTAGCCAAATCAAACCTAGCCATTGCCGCACTAATCATTTCGAATGAACAACAAGCAAGACCAGATTGCAGAGGAAATACCGATGATTTACGTGCCCAGTTAAGAAGATAATCTACCGAACTAATGATCACGCTGCGCTGAAGTTCATCCGGGACTTCTAAAACAGGGTCCGGAAACGGCTCTAAATGAGTCGACTTCATCTGATTCACCGCATCACCTTCAGTTTGATCCAAATCAAAGGTAATGGACTGGAGTGGCCCTCTAGGGTCTGCGCCCACCGGGACACCGTAGGGATCTATCAATTTAGGACCAGTCATTAGTTTGTCACCCACTCTAGAGCTCTTTTTCGCCAAGCGTACGCGTATGCAAATGTCACGACTATTAGAAACACACCAACAGCCACTAATGCAGCAAAACCGAACTGCATGCTCATCACACCGTATTTAACTGCCCAGGGGAACAGGAACACAGTTTCCACATCAAAGACCACGAAAAGTAACGCGTAATGGTAGTAACGAAAATTGAACCGGGCTGGCCGATCACTGAAGGGAGGCATACCACCTTCGTACGCGCTTTCTTTAACGGGCGATGGACGTGAGGGTCTAACCCGTACGAATTGGGCTAAGTAACTCATCATAAGCATGCCCACGGGAACTGACACCGCGGCAAGACCGAATATAGCGAGCAGGGCGTACTGCCGAAAATAATCCTCGAACATCAACTGCCAATTACTTGTTCAACGACTTAAAAAAGATCAGTTTGGAGCATAGCAGTCACCCCTTTTAGCAGCAAGTGAAAAAATGAACAATCCATCTGTTTCAAAGACCATCAAAGTTAAAACTTAATCGAAAATAATCACCCCGCGGCCGTCCTCAGCGCGCTCAAGAGCCTCGTAAGCCATGTTGATCTCATCAAGTTTATATCTGCGAGTCACCATACCGCCGACATCTATCCGACCCTGCTTATAAAAGCTAAGTAATTTTCTGAACGTCTCATGAGGACTTGCTGATCCGTAGTAACTACCGACAAGGGTTTTCTGATTTCGCACCAATTCAACAAGTGGAATCTCGGCATTCATGCCGTCTGGAGCCAATCCCACAATAACGGTAGTGCCACCTTTACGAGTTGCTTTATAGGCCTGTTCAGTTGTCAGTTTGTGACCGAAAGTATCAAAAGCGAAATCAACCCCATCACCTGTCATTTCCTGAATCGCAGCGACAGCGTCCTGATCGTTAGCATTGATCACATCTGTAGCTCCAAACTTGTACGCGAATTCCAGCTTATGATCATGAATATCAACCGCAATTACCCGCGAAGCATTCATCAACGCGGCCCCCTGGATAGCGTTCAGGCCTACACCGCCGGCTCCGATGACAGCAACAGTCATTCCCGCGCGCATATTTGGCTGATTTATCACACCCCCCACTCCAGTTGTAACAGAACACCCAATTAGCGCAGCGACTTCCATTGGCACATCATTCGGCATGGGATAGCACGCCTGCTGTGGAATAACAACTGATTCAGCAAATACTCCGAGCTTTGCAAACTGATGTACTTCAGTCCCGTCGGATGTATAAAGTCGACAAGTTCCGTCATATTGACGTGTTCCGGTTTCTCGATTGGTGTCACATATATTTGGGATACCCGTACGGCACGATCTACAGTGACCGCAACTCGGAACAAATGATAAAACGCAACGATCACCCTGTTTCACCATAGTGACACCTGGGCCCACGGTATCAACGACCCCCGCACCTTCATGACCAAGCACTATTGGCATTGGAGTTGGGTTGTCACCAGTCATCACATGATGATCCGAAGCACACACCCCAGCAGCCGACATCTTAACTCGCACCTCACCAGTTTTAGGCTCTGACTGGTCAAGCTCAACTATTGGCATTGGTTTATTCGATTCAAAAAGGACTGCAGCTTTCACGCGGGATCTCCACCTTTCAATAGAAAAATGTTGAACATAAATCAACATGTCCAACATAGTTAGCGGTGCATTACTGTCTGATACGACCGATATCGACCAGTCACAAACTAAAAGTTATTTCTCAAACTCTTTAAGAATGTAGAGCAATTAATCGGCTTCGATCAAATTTACAAGCTTTGCCTGTAATTCTTTAGCATCTGGTAAAGAAGGGTATCGCCCTAATTTGCCCTTATCGAACTCGATCTCACCGTTTAAGCTGACCGTAAAAACACCGGCCTGTCCAGGGGTGAGAGTAATAGCCACATTGGACTTACCTGCTGCATAAAGTTCGCTTCCCATCCAGAAAGCCACTGAATGGTAACCTCACGGAACACAATATTCGATTTCAACGTGCACTTTCGCGGGGACTTCAGCCATTGAAAACTCCAGTATTCTGGTCCAAACACCCGAAATACAGAAAATATTAACTAGTCTGTATCACAGCACCTGATTCAATCATATTAGCGACCTGTGCCTTGATGTCTTTGACTTCCATGATGTGTGGTGAGCGGCCCTGTTCTTTTTTATCCCAAAGCACCCGACCATCGACTGTCACTTTGAACGCACCACTATGACCTGGCTTCAGAGAAATAGCTAACGCTGGTCCGGCTGCTTGAAACAACTCGCTAACCATACTCGCTGCTAAATTAGCGTATCCACATGGAACGCAATATTCGATTTCAGCTTCCATCTTCCAGTGATCAGACATATTTCCACCTCAGACTATTCATCAATAAAAAGGGGTAGCACTAATTTAGTTTTCTACTAACCGGCAAACCCACTAGACAGATCGTATCAGGTAGCGCGAACAAAAATAACATGCTCTTGAAAAATCATTTTCCCAATTAATTAAAATGTCAAAAGTTCTAGTTACGATATACTGCATGTTCGTTCAAATACATGAACATACGCCAAGAGCGCTCCTGACGAGCGTAGGTCGTCCCAAGAATTGAGGATGACGCAGCGTCAACATATTCGAGGTGGACAATATGCCCTCTATCGTCGAGTTACGTCCTGTGACGCGAGAAGACGTCCAAAGATTATCAACATGGTTAGATGACCCAGATGTATCTGATACCTGGTTCGGCCGGTATACATACGGAGATCCAGCTCACTTGGGATATGAACCGAAGAACATGATGGACGCCACCGAGGAAGATTGGAACGAAGTGTTTCATGACCCTCACCACGAACCGCATCGCGATATATTCTCAATATACACAGCGTCCGGAGAGCACATTGGAGAAGGTCAACTTTCTATCGATGAACCGCTCGGAGATGCTCAAATGTCAGTTCTTATCGGGTTGAAATCATTATGGCACCAGGGATACGGTTCCTCATCTGTAATGGCAATGCTAGAACACATTTTTGAGCACCTAGGGCTACACCGCGCTTGGGTTGACGTCCCTGAATACAATACTGCTGCCCGAACCATGTTTGAACACATTGGGTTCCAACACGAAGGTACGCTTCGCCAAAGTCGACCACATCACGGATCGCGACACAACTCAGTGATTCTAGGTATGCTCGCCGATGAATATGCAAACGCTTACCCTGAAGGAACTCTCAGCCACGTAACCACTTGGGATTCTCCGAAATTTTAGATCCAAC
>CAJWJL010000210.1:0-3788 GCA_913042135.1 uncultured Chloroflexota bacterium
CACCGAGTAGTTTGCTAGACTCGCCTGCTTACTATGCATCTAAATCTATTTGAGAGGCGCACAACTATGGCAAAGTCTCAGCCCCATGAGAAGATTCTTCGTTCCCAGGAGTGGTTTGGATCACGAGATTTGGAAGGATTTCTTCATAGAGCAGGTCTGAAAAACCAAGGCTGGTCAGAAGAATCGTTTACTGGTAAGCCAGTGATCGGTATAGCAAATTCATGGTCCGAAGCTACCCACTGTAATTCTCACCTGCGCGGGCTTGCTGAGCATGTCAAACGCGGCGTACTTGCAGCTGGGGGATTTCCTTTAGAGTTTCCGACTATTTCACTCGGGGAGTTTTTCCTGTCGCCTACTTCGATGTTTTGTCGCAACCTAATGTCGATGGACGTCGAGGAGATGATTCGTGGACTTCCGATAGATGGTGTTGTTTTACTTTCTGGTTGCGACAAAACCACACCGGCGATGTTAATGGGAGCGGCCTCCGCGGATTTACCAGCAATTGTTCTTACTGGTGGACCGCAACTTAAGGGCAACTGGAAAGGCGAGGAGCTTGGTTCATGTACCGATTGCCGGCGATACTGGTCAGAGTTGAGAGCAGGAAACATCACTCAAGCTGATTATGATTCAATGGAATCTGCGATCTATCGTTCTCCGGGACATTGCATGGTGATGGGTACCGCTTCCACAATGGGAGCTATAGTTGAGACACTTGGGATGTCACTGCCCGGTGGTGCTGTTGTCCCTGGAGC
Organism: uncultured Chloroflexota bacterium; assembly: GCA_913042135.1. Lineage (GTDB taxonomy): Bacteria > Chloroflexota > Dehalococcoidia > Lucifugimonadales > Lucifugimonadaceae > Lucifugimonas. The sequence continues at coordinate 753 of CAJWJL010000210.1, forward strand.
AGACTCACGGCGGAAAATCCTTGCTGAAGAATCTGGGCGTACGGCTGTTGATCTGGTTTCTAAAGGTATCCGCCCTTCAAGCATACTAACCACGGATGCTTTCGATAATGCTATTCGGATCTTGCTCGCATCTGGGGGATCAACGAACGCCATCATTCACCTGATAGCGATTGCGGGTCGTGCTGGCATCACACTTGATCTTGATCGGTTCAACGCGTTATCAGAATCAACCCCTGTAATAGTAAATCTCAAACCTGGCGGTAAGTATTTGATGGAAGACCTCTTTTACGCAGGCGGCGTCGAGGCGGTATTGAAGAAAATGTCTGGATCGTTAAATTTGGATTGTTTGACTGTGACCGGACAAAATCTTGGTGACAACATTGCTGATGCAGAGTGCCATAATGATGATGTGGTGCTTTCGATTGAGTCACCCTTAGCTCCTGAGGGTGGGCTCACCATTTTGAAGGGCTCACTCGCTCCTGATGGCGCTGTGATTAAGCATATAGCGGCATCACCAGAACTTATGAAACATACTGGTCGTGCGGTCGTATTTGAAAATTCTATTGATTTGAAACAACGAATAGATGATCCAGACCTCGATGTGACAAAGGACGATATTCTGGTCATGAAGGGAGCTGGGCCTATCGGTGGTCCGGGAATGCCTGAAGCAGGATTCCTTCCCCTGCCGAAGAAACTTTTGGCTCAAGGTGTGAGAGACATGATTCGAATTTCAGACGCCAGAATGAGCGGTACGGCTTTCGGTACGATCGTATTACATGTTTCGCCAGAATCAGCAATAGGCGGCCCCCTTGCACTTGTACAGTCTGGTGACATGATCACACTTGATGTAGAAGCTAAGTTATTGGATCTTGATGTCGATCCAGAAGAGCTTCAACGAAGGCGGGATAATCTTGCTGCACCACCAGTAGATGGTGGTTTTTCTCGTGGATATGGCAAGATGTACTCCCGGCATATTACACAGGCGCAAAATGGTTGCGACTTCGACTTCCTTATTGGAAAAACTCCAGTTGAAACTCATGTTGGGGCACTTATCGATAATCAGGGGTTCCACACCGGGTGATTCTTTAACGTGATGGTTTAACTTGGTGTCGGTGCATTCTGCGGTATCAGGTCTGCGTCCCGCATGTTGTCCCATAGTGTTGCAGGGATGTTTTGTTGCACCATTTTGATGTTTTCTTCGAGTTCAGCGATTGACTGAGCACCAGGAATGGCTGTGGCGATTGCCGGATGAGCAAGTACGAACTGTAGGGCGACTGCTTTGAGATCTACTTGATGATCTAGGCATATTTTAGTTAGTTCGCGTGCTTGAGTTACTAAGTTTTCTGGAGCAGGTTCATAATCGAACGTAACAGGCTTTGAAAGATCACGGGCAAGTATCCCCGAATTATATGGACCACCGACAGCGATTTTTACATTTCTCTTAACGCACTCAGGCAGAAATCGTGATAGTCCTGAATGGTCTAAAAGTGTGTATCGTCCGGCAAGAAGGATGATATCGAGATCGAATCGCTGGATGAACTCCAATGGCATCTGCCACTCATTCATTCCACAACCGATTGCCTTGATTACTTTCTGTTCCTTTAATTCGATCAGTGTTGGGAAAGCCTCGTTTAGGGCCTGTTCTTTGCCGTATGTCTCTACATCCGGGTCATGCACGTAAACGATGTCAATACGTTCTGTATTCAAACGCTTGAGACTATCTTCCAGTGAGCGGAGAACATTGTCTCTCGTCCATGAATTCACCGCTACCAGCTCGCCAATGCCGTCTGGGTCATCTGGTGCCATTACCCGATCTGACACGGGATCAAGCACTCGTCCGATTTTTGTCGATATGACGAAAGAGTCTCGGTCGGTTGAGCTGTACGAAGAATGTCCGACCCGAGCCTCCGCCCGTCCTGTTCCGTATAGTGGTGCGGTATCCACGTAGGAGATGCCGAGTTCTTGAGCGCGGTCAAGAACCCGTACGGCCTCATCATGCGCTGTGCCACCATACAGGCCGTCACCGAGTGTGGCTCCACTTAGAGGCGCAGTGCCAATGCCGAGTCGGGGCACCGTAACACCGGTGTTTCCAAGTTCAATTTTTTTGAATGGGTCCATTTCTATTACTGTCCTGCGTTCAAAGCGCGTTTTATGAACTAGTTGAAACCAATTGAGCGATGGCGTCTCCAACACTTTCTGTAGTTGAAGATCCGCCCAGATCCGGGGTGAGAATTTCACCTTGTTCAAGCAGTTCAAGTACCGCAGCATCTACATCTGCGGCCGCGGTGTGTTCTCCCAGATGACGAAGCATCATGGCTCCAGTAAGGATCTGAGCCATGGGATTGGCAATTCCTTGCCCTGCTATATCAGGTGCAGACCCGTGGGTTGGTTCGAACATAGAAGGTACGGAGGTATCGGGGTTTATATTCGCACTGGATGCGAGCCCCATACTGCCGGTGATGATCGCTCCGATATCAGTCACGATATCTCCAAACAGGTTTGGCGCGACGATGACATCGAATACCTCGGGTCTTCTTACGAGATCCATGCATGCAGCGTCAATGAGCAGCGAATCTGAGTCGATGTCCTGATACTCCTCGGAAATTTCTTCAAATGTTCGATCCCATATTGTCATGTACCCGAGTGCATTTGATTTGGTGATTGACGTGACATGATTTTTCTTGCCGCGTTCCCGAGCTAGATCGAAGGCATACCTTATTGCTCGTGCACAGCCCTTCTTCGTATATACCGCAGTCTGAACAGCAACCTCATCTGGAGTCTGATGATACGCGAATCCACCTATGTTCAGGTACTCCCCTTCGGTGTTCTCCCGTATCACGGTGAGATCTATGTCATAAGCTTTTTTCCCCGAGAGCGGTGACTTGACACCTGGATACAGTACTGATGGTCTAAGGCAAATGTACTGGTCGAACCTTCGTCGTATTGGCAATAGCAGACCATCCAGAGTGATGTTGTCTTGTATGTCAGGGTGTCCGACAGCACCTAAGAACACGGCATTGAATTGTTCTAGTGTTT
>CAJWJL010000211.1:0-3773 GCA_913042135.1 uncultured Chloroflexota bacterium
CATGAGCCAGCTCCAGCATGAACAGATTGAAGTGTTGTGCGAAGAACTCAAGCTGTTGAATTGCATCCAAAATTGATCCACTTCGCCCCCTAATTTGCATCTAATTTTGACCCACGTATAACCCCTTCCTGCTGATGTAAAGGCAGGAGCATTGAGGAGTGATAGACGTGGCATTATTGAGTGTAATTAGACGCTGGCATCACCGGGAAGGTATGCCAATCCGTGAGATAGCTCGCAGAACAGGATTATCTCGCAATACCGTTCGCAAATACCTTGCAGGCAATACCGTTGAACCGCGATACCCGAAGCGCAAGAGCCCCAGCAAGCTCGACGACTATGAGCAGACCTTGATCAGTTGGCTGCATCGAGAAGCCAGACGCCATCGCAAACAACGCCGGTCCATCAAACAGTTACATCATGACCTGGTGGTACTGGGTTTTGCTGGTTCCTATGATCGGGTGGCGGCATTTGCCCGGCAGTGGCGAGAAACTCAGCAGGACGCTAAACGTACTGCCAGCAAGAATACCTTTGTTCCTCTGAGCTTTGCTCCTGGTGAAGCATTCCAGTTCGACTGGAGTGAAGACTGGGTGGTGATTGATGGTGTCAGCACCAAACTTCAGGTTGCGCACTTCAAGCTGAGTTACAGCCGCGCCTTTATGCTGCGAGCATACCCCCTGCAAACCCATGAGATGTTGTTTGATGCCCACCACCATGCTCTGTCAGCCCTCGGCGGCATTCCGGAGAGAGGTATCTACGACAACATGAAGACGGCCGTTGATAAAGTAAAACCTGGCAAGGAAAGGCTGGTTAATAAACGCTTTCAGGCCATGGTCAGCCATTATCTGTTTGAAGCTGAATTTTGTAATCCGGCTGCAGGCTGGGAGAAAGGGCAGATTGAAAAAGGTGTAGCCGATGCCCGTCATCGATTATGGCATGGTGCACCCTCGTTCAAGTCTCTTGAAGATCTCAATGTCTGGCTGGAACAGCGTTGCAAGGAACTATGGCAGGAGCTTTCTCATCCAGAACACAAACAATACACAATGGCCGATCTATGGGAAGAAGAACGATCACATTTGATGCCCATGCCGCTGGCCTTCGATGGTTTCGTGGAACACGCCAAACGGATTTCTTCAACTTGCCTGATGACTTTTGAGAGGAATCGATACAGCGTGCCAGCAACTTTTGCCAACCGAGCAGTCAGTTTACGGGTCTACGCGAACCGGTTGGTGGTTGTCGCAGAATCGACCATCATCACAGAGCATCAGCGCGTCTTTAGCCGAGACCATGGTGTTCCTGGTAAAACGATCTATGACTGGCGTCATTATCTTGCCGTACTCGAACGCAAACCAGGGGCCTTGCGCAACGGTGCCCCGTTCCATGGGATGCCTGATCATTTTAGATACCTACAAGCCAGGCTACTCAAGCGCCCTGGTGGCGACAGGGAGATGGCTGACATTCTGGCCTTGGTTCTTCTCCATGATGAGCAACTTGTGGCTTGCGCTGTACAAGATGCGTTGGCGTCTGGTGAGCCATCCAAGCAGCATGTACTCAACTGCCTGAACCGACTGAACGATGCACCTCGACCCGAACCATCAAAAACACCTCCCGAGTTATCACTGGAAATTGAGCCTCTGGCGAATACCACACGCTACGACAATCTACGCGAGGATCGTCATGCAGACTGAACCCTTGATTGCCAAATTCAAATCCCTAAAGCTTTTTGGCATGGCTGACTCCATTGCCAATCTAGCGGAACAGTCATCGCCGGCTTACCGGCAAGCCCTGCCGATCCTGGAGGTGTTACTCAACGCAGAGGAAGCTGAGCGGGATGTGCGTTCAATCAACTATCAGATGAAAGTGGCAAAGTTTCCAAATTATCGAGACCTGGCAGGCTTTGATTTTGCTCAGAGTGTTGTTGATGAGGCATTGATCAAATCGCTACACGAGTGCGAGTTTATGGAAGATGCACAGAATGTGGTTTTGGTAGGTGGACCTGGCTCAGGAAAAACTCACCTGGCGACAGCTCTTGCGGTGCAGGCCATCCAATATCACCGTGACCGGGTTCGCTTCTTCTCCAGTATAGAGCTGGTCAATCTGTTGGAGCAGGAGAAGCAGGCAGGCAAACAAGGACGAATGGCTAATCGGCTGATACATGCTGATATGGTCATTCTGGATGAACTGGGTTACCTGCCTTTCAGTCAAACCGGCGGTGCACTTCTGTTTTACTTGATCAGCAAGCTCTATGAGAAGACCAGTATCGTCATCACAACCAATCTGAGCTTCTCCGAGTGGCCCAATGTTTTTGGCGATGCAAAGATGACGACAGCCTTGTTGGATCGCTTAACGCACCATTGCCATATCGTTGAAACCGGAAATGACAGCTATCGATTCAAACATTCAACAGAAAACAAAAAAAAGGAAAGTGCTAGCAAAAAGAAAACATCATAGGCCATAATCTGGCTGAACAGGCGGGTCATTATTCGATGCAAATCCTGGGTCAGTTTTCACTGCAAATCAACAGACAGAGCAATGGAGGCCCCAAGTGGGGTTTTGCTTGAGGCCATTTGTAGATCTAACACTTTGTGATTCGTCGCGGGGCCGTTGATATGGTTTGTATTCAATACCATGAAGTTACAGATGATGGGCAGTTAGTTTACATGGATGAGAACGACGATATACGAAAGTCTGGGAAAGCTGTCCAAGAATATGTTTCATCCTGTTACGACGAGATATTGCAGGAACTGAAGGAATTCATGGCGGACGACGCGTCAGATCAGCTTTCCGATAACGTCTTCCTACATGAGGAACCAAGCCTATCCGATGATGACGTCAGGTACCGATTCGAATACCGCTACAACGCGTATCCGTATGCTGCCCCACAGAGACCGATCCTAAAACCACCGAATCTACTATTCAAATTGATCCCCTCAGTTAGACGTAAGATTGAATCCAGAAATGAGAAGGCCCTCACGAAATACGAGCGCCAAGAGAAGAGCTTCCCAAGAAGACTTGAACGTCACGAAGAAAAGGAGAAGGTCAGAAGATATCAGTTAGAGCACGAACGATTCGAAAATCCTGAGTATGCTTCGGATCTTCTGGTCGCAAACCTGATGTATGGTGAGGATCTGGAATGCAAAGTAAGTGACGATATGACAAAGGGGATAATCAGCTTTACCCTAATTTCCGTGGATGAGATTCCACAGATGAAGTTCGAATTGAACGCTGCAAGACTAAAACTAACAAGAAGGAAATTAACTCAAAAAGAAAGAAGCTCCCTCAGACTTCGTTCTACGTATAGCCTTGCGTACAGATTGATTGACGACTCTCTTAAGATTCTTCCGACAATTAAGAGTGTCATCATTTCTGCCTATGAGAACAGGAATGCTCAGAGAACCTGTGTTTTTTCGGTAGTTGTGATTCGGGATCAGTGGTCAGATCAGAACGACGGAGATTTCGATTTGGTTAGCTACTTTGCTTCATTTACAACACGCGTTACGGTCACGGCAAGCTACCTTTTGAAACGAGTCAATGGACTCTGCTTTGAAGATATTGACTAATGTGGTAGTTGGATAGATCGGAGCAGAAAAAGTCATGTAAGCCGAGATCAGATTGAAGCCTTTCCGGTTCCGTTCCCAGGAAGAGAGCCAATATATGAGGTCGAATGTCGTGCATCAACCTAAGTTGATCTGAACAGTTCATAACGACTTCCCAGTGCCTCTTTGTCTGTTGATTTGCACTGAGATTTGACCCAGCGTTTGCATTGAAATATGAAC
>CAJWJL010000212.1:0-3661 GCA_913042135.1 uncultured Chloroflexota bacterium
TGGAGGAACCACTTAACAGCGTCCAATTTTTGCCCAGTCAGTGGGGTCCACTTCTGAAGGCCAATCTGGGAGGCTCTACTTGAAGAAGGTTAATTTTTGCATCCTTAACAAAACAATCTAAAACATGTCCGCCGCGCTTAAACTTTTCTCCATCCGCTATAAAATGAAAATGCCATCCTGGGAGATCAATATCACGATTCACGCTTTCAGGAGTATAAAATCCAACCATTGTTCCATTTATATTCAGTAACGTTGCTATATCATCTGGATAAAGCTCGCTAAACAACCTAAGGTGCTCGCCAAGAGGTCTAGATTCTTTTACAGAAATTTTTTGGTAAGGTTTTTTTATTTTAGAGTGGCTTCTAGCTAAAATGCTATCAAAAGCACCATCAATACGACATGCAAAATAACTATCTTTTTGAATAAAGCGATGTAAATATTTTATTAATTTTTCTATTGATGAAATTTCTCTACAAGTTTCCTGTATATCTACCTTTTCTGGGAAATTTATAACTTTAGCTATGGGTGTTTCTTGGTTATTACGAACAATCCTAGCGTTAAGCTTAGTGTCTATTTGATAAAATTGCCCGTCAACAGCTACCATTTCCCCATCTAGCCCGTTAAAAGTACCTACCCCAAAATTTCCTTTTTTAATGATATCTCCATATTTAAACTTTCCATATAATTCTTGATTTATTAGCAGATTATTTACTGTTCCAAATTGTGTAGGTACATGTAATATACTATTTTTTTGTGCTACCACTTTTGTTCTAACCAATTTTGTTCCATTTGATCTAATTTGACCTGTCATTATTGTTCGTTCTTCTCTGTGAATAATACAAGTTTTCTTTTCGGTCGGTTTTTCCCCTATGTATCTGTGCCTTTATATAAATCGACCCTAGCCCCTAACGGAGGAACAACGCCTAGTTTCATTTTTTGCATCTACCATGGTCGGGTTTACCCAAGCAGGATGGTACTGAGAAGCACCACAAGTGTTCACCGAACCTTCACTCCAATAAAATCAAATATCGCTGTTTTCGAGGAATTTTACCCCAAGGACCGGGTCGCGTGCTATAGAGAATGACCTGTAGCTATCAAATCATACTTGCAGATTTCTCAGAATAGGGCGTTAATGGTTCCTATACTCCTGGCTTTTAAGCTGGCGAGTCACAATGGTATTCGGCGAGCTCGTATCCAGATGTGGGTAGTACGCTATGCCACGTTTCTTGCGGAAATTGCCCGATCAAGATCATAAGTTGCCTGAAGGTTCATCCAGAGCTTTGGTGATGTTCCCAGGGCATCTGCAAGATCCAGTGCTGATTCTGCTGTAATGCCACGCTTACCTCGAATCAGCTCATTCAGCCTTGCTTTGGTCCAGCCAAGTTGGCGCGCAAACTCAGCTTGGGTCATGCCCTTTGGTTCGAGAAATTCTTCGAGTAACATTTCACCTGGATGGAAAGGGTTCTTTGGCTGCTTTGACATATTAGCTCCTAACTATGGTAGTCAACTATCTGCACTTCTTCGGGTGAACCGCCAGTCCACATGAAAATAACTCGCCATTGATCATTGACTTGGATCGAGTGAAATCCTGCAAGCTCTCCTTTTAATGATTCCAACCTGTTGCCAGGGGGGACTCTTAGATCTCTCAATTCAACTGCATCATGTAGATACAATAGCTTTCTTCTTGCTGCACGTCTTAACTCGTTCGGAAACTTTCGAGTTGCCCGACTGATTTTGTCGTCGAACAAATCTTCTGCAAGTTGGTTTCCAAACGATTCAATCATGTTATTATATTATCGGAATCCGATAACGATTGCAATTTTTGATTTTATTCTATGGATGATAGCGAAAGCCAAATGTAATTTTACACTGACCCCAATTATTCACTGACCCCAATTATTATTCGTTTAAGGTTTCCCCCGAGTACGATCTAGTAGATAGCGACAACATTTTCCGAATACCGAATAGCGCCCAGGCCATCACCTGCTTTTTGGGATAGAACGATTGTTGCTTCACTACTTCGAAGAGTAGCTTCTCGACCAACTTAGCGCGCAATTCTGGTTCGGTATCCCACAGATTGTTCAATTCGTGAGGATCCTCTTGCAGATCGAAGAGGTCGCCATAATCCGGGAACCCATCAAAGATCACCAGATTGTAGCGGTCCGTCATGAGATATTTGAGTCGTCCAGAGCCAGGCTGGACTTTTGTCGCCCCCCTTGCGACATCCCGGTCGTCTTCATCGATTTCGATGAGACAACAGTCTCGTAGCACAGTATTGGGATCGATCCCTACACTTTTGGGGGTGAAGAAGATCAGCGCCCGCACTAGGCAGATATTGTTGTGGCCAGAACCTGTTGTGCTTAGCCTGATCGCAGGCTGACTGCAGGTCAGGTTGTCAGTGAGTGTGTCTCATTGCGCTGTGAAGCTTCGCCAGTTTCACGTTAACCTCGCGGTTACCTCTCACCTAGTAGGATCCAGCATGTTCTTAACCGGGATGGTGGGTAAGCCCGTCCCCCAATTTTTGCCAGGAGTCGCCAATGCTGAGGTCTTTGCCCGATACGGGGATTCAGGTTGTTTCCACTGCCACCGATGGCGGCGACATCGAGTTGAGCCTGCAGCGTGTGTCGCTCACCGAACCACGTGATCATGAAGTGACCATTCGGGTGGGTGCAGCCCCCATCAATCCGTCCGACCTCGGCCCGATGCTGGGACCTGGCGATGTCTTGCGAATGCGCGTCGCGGGCAATGGGGAAAACACGGTGGTCTCACTGCCAGTACCCGAAAGCGCACAGTCGGCGCTGAGTCCGCGGCTGGGGAAAGCGGTCGGAACGGGGCATGAAGGCTCAGGGATTGTGGTGGCAACCGGGCGTGATCCGGATGCGAAGGCACTGATGGGCAAAATCGTCGCGGCTACCGGTGCCGGGATGTATGCAGAGTTCCGTAACGTGCGTGCTGCTGATTGCCTGGTCTTGCCGGATGGGACTGAAGTATTGAGCTGTGTGCCGTTTTGAGCGGGTGGTGTGAGTATGGAAGGATCTCGTTTGATGATATTGCTGGCTGGTTGTGCCGGTATTGTTGTGTGTATCCTGATTGTACTGAGCGGTCCCGAGCCGCTTGAGACCAGTGTTCCTCATGGCAAGCCTCTTATCTCGGTTGGCAAGATCGAACGCACAGTTGCTGCAAACTCTGTGACAGCTTTTGGCTCCCTGATGCCGCGACAAACACTTCAACTCACGACACAGGTGCCAGGTGAAATTACCTGGGTTAGCGATAGTCTTGCTGCGGGTGGTCAGGTAGCCGAAGGAGATGAGCTGTTCCGTATCGATGAACGGGACTACGCCATTGCATTCGCACGGGCCAAAGCTATACTCCTGCACAGAAAGGCCCAATAAAAAGAGAGGGATTTGGAAGGTGAAATTAACTAGAGTTTTAGGTTGTCTTATATTGATGCTACCTGGTCTTGCTTTTGCGGAAATTCATAGAGAAGTACAGGATGCTCTAGACTATCATTTACCGGAAAATACCTGCTCTAAACCAAAGATCATCGAGTCTAGTGAGAATGTTACTCCTCCGGCTCAGGCGGCAGGAAGTGCCGAACTTTTTGTAGGAAGTAGTTCCAGTGAAGTCAGCGATATGGATTCCTATACCCGCAAGCGATTAC
>CAJWJL010000213.1:0-3608 GCA_913042135.1 uncultured Chloroflexota bacterium
ACCTCCGACCTCTTACGTGTGAAGCAAGCGCTCTAACCAACTGAGCTAATCGCCCTTATTTCAAATTATACCTTCTGAAACTCGTATTCCAGACACCAACCAACGAATACATCAAAGATCAAAGTCTAGAAATATGAATGGTGGCGATGGTGAGACTTGAACTCACGACCTCACGCTTATGAAGCGCGCGCTCTAACCAGCTGAGCTACATCGCCACTATGTTGAACAGAAACCGTGATCACAGGTTCCAGCCAATCATGTTAGCCACGGGCTAAACCGTGGTCAACGACATCGGATATCACTGTCTTTGTCAATTAATAAACAACTGAGGATCAACCCGATACGTAATCACCGCTCTTTCCACCACTTTTACGCAGTAACCTCAGTCCTTCGACACTAATAGCACGGTCGACTGACTTGCACATATCGTAAATGGTCAGTGCCGTTAGACTTGCTGAGGTCAAAGCTTCCATTTCCACGCCCGTCTTACCAGACGTACGAACAGTCGCAGTGACAGCGATACCTACGTCATCTGAGAGATCATCAAAATCGATTATTATTTGATCGATATTCAAAGGATGACATAACGGAATCAGTTCTGAAGTACGCTTACCGGCCATAATCCCTGCTACCCGTGCTACGCCTAGTACATCACCTTTATCGAATCCACCTGATCGGATAAGATCTAGAGTGGACTGAAGCATATGGAGTTCACAACGTGCCACAGCAGTTCGAGCTGTTACATCTTTTGATCCAACATCTACCATGCGGGCGTTACCTGATTCATCAATATGGCTTAAGTTAGATGATCCTTCAGTCATTTAAACACCTGCCTCAATAAATCCTTCATCGAGTATCTGATCTCCACCCCTTGCAGCTGTATTAGCCAATTCATCACAACGCTCATTATCGGGATGACCTGTATGCCCACGAATCCACTCAAAACGTACATCGTGTCGATCACATACTTTTAGCAGCCGTTCCCACATGTCCGGATTTAAAGCCCGCTCCTTCTTGTTACGCATCCACCCGTTTGCCTGCCATCTAGCCGCCCATCCTTTTTCAATCCCGTTGATCACGTACTGAGAATCTGTTGTCAGCACCACCCGCTGATGACCCTTGAGCGCATCTAGGGCGGTAATAGCTCCCAACAACTCCATACGGTTATTTGTGGTGCGAACAAAACCTTGGCTAAATTCTTTTACATTTTCACCATATTTAAGAACTGCCCCATATCCACCAGGACCAGGATTTCCAATTGCTGATCCGTCGGAAAAGGCATAAACAATCGTATCGATATCTTTCAACATTTACCTAAAGTTACCCTGAAGTGGCGACATAGCTATACGAAGGGCTAGCCACCGATGTAATACATTTCAACTTTGCTGACATCTGAATCACTATTAAACTCAGTGTCCCTCGATCGTAACTCTGAATAGCGATCACTCCTACCTGTCCAAACACTAGTAATTATCTCAGCGAGCTCCGCATCAGTAGCCCCTGAACGCATAGGAGTTTTGAGATCCGTTCCACCAGATGCAAATAAGCAGGTAATCAACTTTCCGTCCGTAGATAGTCGAGCCCTTGTGCAATCACCACAAAACGGCTTAGATACTGAAGATATAACACCAATTTCACCACTACCATCAACATATCTATACCGGCTCGCAACCTCTCCTTTGTAATTGGGTTCAATGGGTTCAATCGGAAATTCTGTATTAATGGCATGGATGACTTCGGTGGAGGTGAAAACCTGTGAAAGTTCCCAGCCATTTTTAGTTCCGACGTCCATAAATTCAATAAACCTGACGATAACTCCAGTGCCTTTGAAGTACCGAGCAGTATCAACCAGTGTGTGCTCGTTGACACCGCGTTGAACTACGACATTGATCTTAATTTGTTCAAAACCAAGCGATGCTGCTGCTTTTATACCAGCGAGGGTATTTTCTGGCCCCTGCGGACGCCCTGACATCTCTTTGAATATGTCCGGGTCGATCGAATCAAGAGAAATAGTTAATCGATTCAGCCCAGCATCTTTTAATTCAGTGGCATTGTTTTCAAGTAAATATCCGTTAGTCGTCAGGGCTATATCATCAATACGATCAATAACAACCAATTTCGAAATAAGGTCGGGAAGATTTGCCCTGACAAGTGGCTCGCCACCAGTAATCCGAACCTTCGAAACACCGATTCTCACAAATAATCTTGTCAGACGATCGATTTCTTCGAAGGAGAGGACATGAGGTCGTGGCAAAAATTCATACTTTTCTCCATAAACCTCCGCAGGCATACAATATGGGCACCTGAAATTACAACGATCTGTCACGGAAATACGCAGATCGCGGATAGGCCGACCGAATCTGTCAGTCATATGTTTCGAGACAGGAGAATCAACCATTTAAGACATGAATTTCAAAAAAACTATGCAATAGCCGCGTCGAGGACTCTATCCAATATACCGTTACGAGTGATTTCATTCTTCGCTATATCGTAGTTTTACTGTGAGAAAGCGGCTCTAAAACAAAGCCTTTAAAGTATCTTGCAGCCCTCGTAGTGCAACACCCCGATGACTAATCGCATCCTTTTCAGCAGCAGACATTTGAGCAGTAGTTTTAGCACAACGAGGTATCCAAAATACAGGATCATATCCAAAACCATTATGCCCAATCGGCTCATGCATGATAGCCCCTTCTACTACACCTTCACTTGTTACAAGCCCACCGGGCACACCAGGCCCTGCAACTGCAATCACAGCAATAAACCGCGCAGCACGTTCCCATCCAGGGACATCATGCATATTCTCCAGAAGCAAATTGACCCGATCTTCATCATTAAAACCGTCACCACCATATCTAGCAGACAAAACTCCGGGGGCACCATTTAACGCATCGACAACCAGACCGGAATCATCAGCCAAGGTCACTTCTCCTGATACGTCAGCGTACTGCCGGGCCTTAAGTACCGCATTTTCCTGAAACGTAGATCCTGTTTCTTCTACTTCAATATCGATTTGAAGATCATCAAGTCCAACTACGTCAAATACTCGGTCTATCGATAATTGCGACAGCATTCGCGAAAACTCACGAACCTTGCCCGAATTACGTGTAGCGATTAACAATTTCTTCACCGTGAAACCAAACCTCCCCTCGATAGTATAAATAGACATGATAAAAATATGAATTTCTAACGCCAATTAACCATTGCAAGCACAGTTTAGTAATGTTAGGCTTCTTTAGTTTTCAACACGTTTTCACCCATCTATATCGGTTGGTGATTCCTCACGAAAATAACATATCCTAACCATCGGAAATTTACGTACTGCCACCAGATGTATCGATTTTCAAAGCTACCCTTTTCGCTCCGTACAGTTCTAGTACTAATTGTCCCAGCCATCGCCGGTCTCTTGGCCGCATGTACCCCCAACAATAATCAATCTACTTTCGGCACAGCCGGCCCAATAGCTTCTGACCAAGCAGATTTATTCATCTTCATATTTTGGATTGCAGCGGTAGTCTTTATCCTTGTGGAAGGCGCGATCATATACACGTCTATCAGGTATAGACGACGTTCAAACTCAGACAAACTACCGTACCAAACCCACGGTAATG
>CAJWJL010000214.1:0-3593 GCA_913042135.1 uncultured Chloroflexota bacterium
CGCTTAGTAAACATGTGTGAGAATCAGAGAGAGCACCTCGATTCACGTATCTCTGAGATTGCATCACAATACCCTTCTGAACAAATGCCACTTGTAGAACGGAACATTTTGCGGGTCGCCATAGCCGAATTGGAGATGGCAGACGCCGCCCCAGAGAGCGTGGTAGCAAATGAAGCAGTCGAGTTAGCCCGTTTATTCGGATCAAACTCGTCTCCAAAATTCGTTAACGGAGTGCTCGGTGCTCTGCTAGGATAGGTTTTCCTTCGGCATATAAACAGTCGCCGGTGTATATTACAAAGAGTTTAAATTGAACGTTCATCGCGAATGAACGCCCTTGGGAGTTGTAGTAAATGGCAAGTGTGTTAGATCGAGTACGCGAAATTGCGGCCGACAAACTTAGCAAGGACATTTCAGAGGTTTCTGCAGAATCTTCATTCACTGCAGATTTAGACGCCGACTCTCTTGATGTAGTCGAATTAATCATGGCAATAGAGGAAGAATTCGGCACAGACGATACCCCTCTTGAAATCTCGGATGAAGATGCCGAAGGCATCATGACGGTTCAAGATGCAGTCGACTATCTAGCTGGTCACAACATCACTGAATAGTCCGGCATCATCAGCTTACGCAATATCCTTATAACCTTCTGACACTTGTGTATAACTGATCTGTGGATCGCCAATTACACATGTGAACTCCTGCAGTGGTGACGAAACGTGCACGATGTCATTACCCGTATAGTAGTGGGCACAGACGAAAGTTTGCATATCCATGCTGATTAAGGCTTGGTCTGGTATAAATGTTGAATAATCTGCCAGATCCGTTTGCGCAAAGATGCATGTCTAAAAGATTGATTTAATCGTGTTGTACTGTGCCTAACGCTTTTACAAATCATTGGAATTCGATAAGCGAAATAGCTACTGTCACCAGATCATGCAACCTACACTCGGGAAAAATAACCATCTTGCATGTAGTGGTCTATCAACTGTGCCTAACCAAAAAAACAAACCCAAAACAGTAACCTGCAGAAATTATCCCTATTGACCAAAGACCAACCGACATGACGATAAATACTTCTAAAACCCCATGGATTCGAGTCATCCCACTTGGTGGGCTAGGGGAAATCGGCAAAAATATGATGATTCTCGAAACAGTCGAGGACCTTATTGTAATCGACGCTGGAGTGCAATTCCCTGAATTGGACATGCCAGGAATTGATGTAGTTATTCCAGACATGGACTACATCGAAGAGAATATTGAACGGGTTCGAGGGCTATTGATCACCCATGGCCATGAAGATCATATTGGAGCTGTTCCACACTTTTTAAGACGAATACCAGTCCCGGTCTACGCACCTCCCATGGCCGAGGCACTGTTGCGAGAAAAACTTAGACAGGCTCGAATGCAGGATATAACAGAATTACGCGCCATTGGCGTAGGCAAGCAATATCCCATCGGTGGATTGACCGCAGAGTGGTTCAACGTCTGTCACTCAATACCTGACTCTACAGGAATAGCTATTGAAACACCGGCCGGAATTGTCGTTCACACCGGTGATTTTAAAATCGACAACACACCAGCAATCGGCTATCCATCTGATCTAGGAATACTGTCGGACATATGCCAAGACGGTGCCCTGTTAGTGATGAGCGATTCCACATACGCAGAATATGAAGGCTACTCACCATCAGATCGAGAGGTGATACAGAATCTCCCAAACTTGATTGGAGCAGCGGAAGGACGCGTGATCGTGTCAAGTTTCGCGTCGCAACTAGCTCGAATCCAGATCGTCGTCAACGCGTGTATCACACATGACCGCAAGCTTTGTGTAGTTGGTCGCAGTATGATCAACAACACTAAAATCGGACAAGAATTAAGACACCTTGACATCCCAGAGGGCCTGATGATCACTCCCTCTGAAGCCAACAGTCTTCCAGATAACAAAATTGTGATTTTGACCACAGGCAGTCAAGGAGAATCACAGTCCGGCCTGGTCAGGATGTCTAATAATGACCATCGCGATATCACCATTCAAAACGGAGATACGATCATCATTTCAGCGAGTACGATTCCGGGTAACGAAGTCCCCGTGAACGACTCAATCAATGAACTAGTTCGACTAGGCGCTACAGTGATAACCAATACATCTCAACGCACGCACGTACCGGGACACGCGCGAAAAGAAGAATTACGGATGCTTATAAATGCCACACGACCAGAATACTTCGTGCCTATCCATGGCGAGTACCGAATGCTCAAGGCCCATGCGGATCTTGCGATAGAGGCAGGAGTCAAAAATGAAAACGTATTTTTGCTAACCGATGGCGATGTATTGGAATTGGACAATTATTCCGGAGAAATTATCGACAGGATCGACGCAGGACACATCTTCGTCCACGGCTTGGGTATGTGGGATGAATCAGGTAACGTCATTGTGGAAAGACGATCTCTGTCACACAATGGAGTCGTAACGGTAGCATTCTCACGAGATTCCATTACCGGGGCACTAGTAGGCAAGCCAAAAATAGTTTCCGCAGGCTTCGTCCATATAGAAGATGCCGATAATCTACTCAAAGAAGCTTCAGATGCGTTAACTCCGGTGCTTGCTCAACATTTGAACAAGTCAATAGAGTGGATCGAATTGGAAAGAGTAGTCCGCAATACTTTAGCCAGTTTCCTCAGACATCGGACCAAAAGACGGCCGCTGATAATAACAAGTGCAATTGATGTTTGAACCCGAGATAAACAAAGATCGCAAACATGTTCGCAATTAGATCCTTCCTGAAAAATATTAAACGCTTTTTAACGGCCGTTCCGAAGCAGTTATGGTTCTTGCTAGCGATCGCTGTACTAGGACTGGCCGCTTACTTCAGCTTGCACGTCAAAATTGAAAGTCTATTTGCTTGGTCAGTTATTCCATTCAGCCTGTGGCTAGCTATAACACTCTTCCTACTCATATTTAACCGAGCACAACTACTGGCAAAATGGCGTTGGATATTTGCGGCGTTTACTGCATCTTCCGCAATCTCGGGAATGCTTGGTATCTTCTACGCCCCAGTAGATTCTTTGAATGGCGAATCTTATGGAGGTGATATTGGAATATTCATATCGCGGGCACCAGTTGAGTGGACTCGATTCAATGTATCCATACTCGAATATTCCACCGCATGGATAAGAGTTGCAACTCTATTGCTCATCGGATTTGGCGTAGGCTATCCGAAACAGGCAAAAAAAACAGGGAAGTTATCAGTTCGTATCGTAAGCTCTATCTTTACGATTATAAAATCTTCAGCCAGTCTTTTTTACAATCGATTCAACACCTGGCGAACTGAGCGCTCACAAGTAAAGGCTTTACAGAGAGCCGACCAAGCTGCATACGAAGCTGATCAATGGGCGCAATCTCACACTAACGTAACAAAAATTAAACCTCCACCCGTAGAAATCCAAAGCACAAATAACAAACCATCAACTTCAGAATCAAGTGTGAAACCTGATGAAATGATCGAAGCCGACAAAGATGACTTGGCTAAATTCGTTGAACGGCTGCCTGAAGATCCCGCCACTCCGATCACTGTTGCGTATCCCACTCCAAG
>CAJWJL010000215.1:0-3590 GCA_913042135.1 uncultured Chloroflexota bacterium
CAACGCCCTCGCGTGATCGTCAACAAACAACCAGTCTCTAACGTTCTCCCCATTACCGTAAACCGGGATCGCCTGCTCAGCCAGTGCCTTTTCAATCACAACGGGCATGAGCTTCTCGGGGTATTGATACGGCCCATAGTTATTAGAACAATTCGAGATGATGGCCTGTAGCCCATAGGTTTCACCCCAGGCTCTGACAAGATGATCAGACGCTGCTTTGCTGGCAGAGTATGGTGAATTTGGAGCATAGGGTGATTCCTCCGTAAACAGACCATCGTGGCCCAGCGACCCGTACACCTCATCTGTGGATACATGATGGAAAAGAAATCCATCGCTTTCTCCATTCTTGCCTTCCACGAAGTGCCTAGCGGTCTCCAGCAATGTGTAGGTTCCCACTATGTTGGTTTGGACAAACACACCGGATCCACCGATTGACCGATCGACGTGGGACTCAGCAGCCAGGTGGATGACTCCAACCGGTTGCTTCTTTGTGAACAAATTATGCAATGTTTCGTCGTCACAAATATCCGCTTGGACAAACCGGTACCGGGAATTGTCCTCAAATCTAGCAACCGTCGCAAGATTTCCAGCATAAGTAAGGGAATCTATGTTGATGACTGAGAAATCGGTCGAGCTCAGCAATTCGCCTACTACCGCCGAGCCAATAAACCCAGCCCCTCCGGTGACGAAGACAGTTTTTGTTTTTGACATCAGTAATGCGGGTGATTATCGGCGGACCGAGAAACGGCCAAAAGAGATCTCAAATGGCTGCTCCCCCTTTAACCAGCTGTGGTAGGCAGTCACACCCTCTTCCAAAGAGCAGAATCTCGAAGAAAAGCCAGCATTGCGCAACCGAGTGATATCAGCCTCGGTGAAACTCTGGTACCGGGGTTTAAGGGTATCGGGCATATCAAAGTACCCTATCAGACCATCAGCGACTGAGTCCTTGAGCGTAACCGGCGACTGCCCTAACGAGGTGCGGATGCTGTTGATCACTGCCAGTGCTACGTCATTGAAGCTCCGAGAGCACCCGGTACCCACATTGAATATGCCGCTCAATTTAGGGTTTTCCAAAAAGAAGAAATTGACGCTCACGATATCTTCCACCGAAATGAAATCCCGCCGCTGCTCTCCATCACCAAAGCCTTCAGTACCGCTGAACAGCTTCAATCGACCATGTTCGGAATATTGTTTGAACATCTGGTAAACAATTGACGCCATTGACCCTTTATGAGCTTCTCTAGGTCCATAGACGTTGAAATACCGCAGGGCAACGACTTGCGAGTGAATCTTCGCCACCTGCTTTCGGACATAACTGTCGAAGAGTTGCTTTGAAAAAGCGTACACATTCAACGGATATTCGTGGTGCTCGGTTTCGATGAAGGATGTTCCTCCGCCGTATACCGCTGCCGAGGAAGCGTAGATCAGAGGCACATTACCATCTGCACACGCGAGTAGTAGTTTCTTTGAATAATCGAAGTTCGTCTTTAAGACATATCGACTATCTTCGATCATAGTATTCGAACACGCGCCCATGTGAAATACTGCTGATGTACCCGATGGAAGGCCAGATCGTTCCACATTCGTCAGGAAGTCTTCCTTATCCTGATAGTCCGCGATCCGGCAACCTGCTAGGTTTCGAACTTGAGAGGCATCGCCGAATTCATCGACAACCAGAATATCATCCTCTCCTCTCCTGTTCAGACCTTCTACCAAGTTTGAGCCAATAAATCCGGCGCCACCCGTTACAACATACATTAATCCAGCCCTTTTTTCAGTTCTGACTTCAACTCATCCATAGACACCACTGCTGTCCCAAATTTCCCTACGACAATACCAGCGGCCGTATTGGCATACTCGAGGATCCGTGGCCAGTCCAGCCCCGCGGCCATAAAGACAGAGACTGCAGCGACGACTGTGTCGCCGGCACCACTGACATCATAGACCTCTCGAGCAACGGACTCCTGTTGATACTTCTCACCCGACCCAAGGTAAAGGACCATTCCCTGCGAACCCAGAGTAATTAAGAGTGCTTCTATCTCCAAGTCCCTGACCAGTTCCCGAGCTCGAGCCTCAAAAATAGTGGGGGAATCGCACGGCCCAGCCACGGTCTTGAATTCAGCTAGGTTCGGAGTAATTACTGAAGCTCTCCGATAACGGGTAAAGTCGTCTCCTTTCGGATCAACCACGACCGGCACATTAGCGGCGTTGGCCAACTCTATAAGAAGCTCTATATTCTCAACGGCCCCTTTACCATAATCTGACACCACGACCACCGAGGCATCCGCAATCAGACGCCTATAGTCCCCAAGTACCTTTTTTAACACCTCCCCATGGGGGGCCTGCTCAAAATCGAGTCTCATGAGTTGTTGATTTCTCGAGACTACCCTCAATTTCTCTGTTGTGCGCATTTGAGGATCAATGTGCAAGTACCGATCAACACCCGCTTTCCCAAGAATACCAGCAAGGCGCCGCCCCGATTCATCGTCTCCGACAACTGAAAGTAACTGACCCACGCGACCCAGAGCTGCAACATTGGCAGCAACATTACCTGCACCACCTGCTCTCTCCGTGATTTCTTCGATGTTCACGACTGGCACCGGAGCCTCCGGAGAGATGCGCTCGACAATGCCAGACCAATACCGGTCGAGCATTGAATCACCAATGATCAGTATTTTTCCGGTCATAGAACACTGGTTAGAATTTTCCAGCTGCACCGCCTTAAATCAGATTGTCGGCACTTGCTAATGATCAACTAAACGTCTACCAATTCCCCGGTATTCGAATCCGTGCTCACTGGCTAGATTAGGATCAAACAGGTTTCTTCCGTCAAATATCATTTTCTTTCTCATCACCTCTCCCATTTTTTCAAAATCGGCCCCGCGGAATTCATTCCATTCCGTCACAACGACCAAGGCATCTGCATCCACCAGTACATCGTACGGTGAGGCTCCTGTTGAGAACCCTGGTATTCCGTGGAATATCGACTCTGCCTCTGGCATCGCAACAGGATCGAACGCACATACGTCTGCTCCTTCGGCAAGCAGTTGATTGATAATCACGACGCTTGGCGCTTCTCGCATATCGTCTGTATTGGGTTTGAATGATAACCCCCAGATTGCGAATTTGTAATTTTCTATATCGCCACCGAACCTTTCCAAGATCTTGTATCCGAGCACCAGTTTCTGCTTCTCGTTAATCTCCTGCACAGTACCAACCAGTCGGCAGTCGTAGCCAACATCTTGAGCTGTCTTAAACAACGCACGCACATCTTTCGGAAAGCACGAGCCACCATAACCACAACCGGGGTAGATAAAATCATAGCCGATCCTTGGATCAGACCCGATTCCTAGTCTGACAGACTCCACATCGGCGCCCAGTTGTTCGGAAAGATTTGCTATCTCGTTCATAAAAGAGATCTTGGTAGCCAACATCGCGTTGGCGGCATATTTAGTGAGTTCAGCCGATCGGATGTCCATACGTAATATACGCCTGTTGTTTCGGTTAAACGGCGCATATAGCTCTTCCATCAGTGCCCCGGCTTCCGGGCTGTCAGTCCCCACTATGATTCTGTCAGGCTTCTGAAAGTC
>CAJWJL010000216.1:0-3493 GCA_913042135.1 uncultured Chloroflexota bacterium
ATCAGGTCAATTCTTGAACGTGTAGTTGTGAGTGATAATTCTGTCGACGTAATTCCCAGATTGTAGGGGCATATGGCGGTTTGAATTAATTAACCTTAGCCACTAGGTTCAGGCAGAAAAAGAGAACGGACGAACTTTTTCGTAAACGCCATTTACGATAGGGCGCGCCTCGACGTCCAACCAGTCCTCTAGTATGTCTGTGTAAAGTCCTCGGAAGTCATTGTTAAATGCCAGATCCCCTTCGACCAGTTTCACAGGGTCTAGTGATGGGTATTCGTTGTAATGCCCTCCTTTTACCTGATTGCCTAGCACAAACGCTACTCCTCCCGATCCATGGTCGGTTCCTGTTCCGTTATCTCGAACCCTGCGACCAAATTCTGAGAACATTAGTATGGTCACTTCATCGCCCCGTTGGTGCTCTTCAAGGTCCTGGAATAATGCAGCTACTGAACTAGAGATGTCCTCCCATAGATTTTTTTGAAGTGCAACCTCGTCTGTATGTGTGTCAAAACTTCCATATTGCGTGTAGAAAATTCTTGTGCCCAGATCGGCTAAGTGCACTTGAGCGACGGCTTTCATGCTTTTAGCAAACGAATTCTCAGGGTATTCAACGGTTGATACGTATCGTTTCGGTGCTTCTTTCAAGATATCGGCACCGCGCATGGCATCAAGCCCAGTTTGACCTAAGTATTCCATCACTGAATGGTTGCCTATAAGTGGCGTGTACATTCGGCTGAATGCATTTAGGGCCATGTTTCGCTGTTCGACACCGGCGACGCCCGTCAGCAATCCATAGTTTTCGAGGTCTCCGACGGATGCGACCGGTACATTAGGTGCAGCAAGTGCACGAGGAAGCCCGTTGGCGAAATTTACCGCAGTGACTACGTTGCTTCCGTTGGGGTCAAGTTGCGCGATTGCCTGTCCTAACCAGCCTTTGGAACCAACGGTTGCTGGTTCAGCCGTGTGCCATATGTCCATTGATCTGAAATGCGATCGATTAGGTACTGGGTATCCAATACCATGAATTATCGCTACTTTTCCCTGGTGATAAAGGTCTTTAATTTGGCTCATGCCGGGGTTCAGACCATATCCCTGATCAAGAGGGATCACCTGATCATCTGTGATTTTAATGTTGGGTCGAGCATCTTTGTAATGACCATTTTCGTAGGGCACGATGCAATTCAGGTAATCATTGCCTCCAGAGAGTTGAATTACAACTAAGACTTTTTCTCGTTTTTCAGCCACTCTGGAACTCCTGATTTTCTTTTACTGTGAACTTGTTCAACATTGAAATGTTTATATTTTATTTGGCCTGTTGTTTTAATCATTCAGACGTTGGTAGATTTGCAACCTGTGTCTAAGTGAATCGGCTACGATCAACCGTCCTTTAGGATCGATTTCCACAGCGATGGGATCCCAGAAATAGGCTTCTACTCTTGCTGAGATTTCATGCTGGTCATCTGTGTCGACTTCTATATATGGATCGAATCTTGAACGTGCGTCAAGTTCGTCAGCATTAGCCTCTAAGTATTCTTGTGCCCATGGTGAAACTGTCGCCTGCCCGCGTAATGACGTGTGGAAATTCCAGAGATGATCAAATACTTGCACGCGCTGGTTGCCCCAGTCTGCTACGTATATGAAGCCATCTTGATCAACTGCTACATCGGAAGGTCTATTGAACATGCCATCATCGCTGCCTGATGAGCCGTACATGTCAATGAACTTCCCGTCTTCGGAAAAACGTTGTATCCGATCGTTCCGCCAGTCCGCCACATAAACGTTGTCGGCCTTGTCGGTATCGATGCCCCACGGTAGGTTGAACTGTCCTTCGGCGATTCCTTTTGAACCCCAGTGGTATATGTACTGACCGTTCGTGGTCATTTTTTGAATGCGATTATTTAGGTGGTCAACCACCAGAAGATTGCCATCAGAAGTTACTTTTAGTGCTGATGGACCATTAATTTGCCCTGGCTCGGTTCCACACTCTCCCCACTTCGACTCGAATTCTCCATCTGGATTGAAGATAGTAATTCGATTTAATTCTTCATCAGCAACGTAGATACGATTATTTGAATCATGGGTAATTGCGGTTGGCCCCGTGAATTGTCCGTCAGCTTTACCGTCACTTCCAAATTCTCCATACCAACCGTGGAGCACATCGCATATACCGACCCGAATTCCAAGGCGATGCATTGGGCTACGATTTATAACGTATACGTGCCCGTCAGTGCGTGCCGAAATATCTACTGGCAGGTGAAAGCCTCGCCCTCCGATATCCGCTCCGAAACCTACGGTGTCTAGGTACTCGATTTTTTCTGTCTTAGTAGTCATGAACGTTTCGCAGTCAGATCAGTTGGTATTCTCGAGTCGATACTACTAGTTGTAGTAATGAGGAGACCTGATGGTCAATGTCTGAGTTATTACGTGAAGCGAATTCCACTAACTCAGATCGTGTCTCGTCTGATACGTCCAGCCAACCTAGTTGTATTAGACAAGCATCTACGAGGGTTTCAGGTGAATCGTCTGTTCCAGATTCCTCTTTTACTTGGTCGACGATTTTCCGAATTCCAGGGCGCTCAAGATCACCCATGATTTCGCTAGCAAAATTCACTCTTTGCACCATTGAACCTGTCGAGATCCAGTCGTTTGCACCCATCCATCCTTCCACACTTGGAGGCGCAAGGAGGGTTTGACCCATAAATCCGCTTGCTGCAGTGGCGGAGTAGACATCATTGGTTGGCCATTCGAATGCCTCTGCAAGTCTGAGTGTGCCCGCTACCAGTTCCGCTGGGCTTTTTATACGTGCATACCTAGAAGATTGGGATTTGAATGAATCTGATAGAAACAATGCTCGAAGCATCGCTTTTATGCTGTACCCAGATGCAAAATATGCATCGCTCATGATATCTATTACGGTTGGATCTTTTGGTGGGAAATGTGGCCACTGTGGAACTGGCAATTCATCTGCTACAAAGTAGTGATAGAGATGGCGAGAAATAAATGCGGCTGTCGCTGGCTGCTTGACTATGATGTCGATCACATCTTCACCATTGAAGTTGCCTGTGTTACCTAAAAAGGTTTTTTCTCCATCATCATGGTCAGTCTCATCGTATTTGTATTGCCATGCGATATAACCATATGGCCTCATAGTGTTATTGCGCATCTTTAGCGCCATGTAATCTGTATTAGCTACAGTCCAACCTGTGAAAGCTCTGGAGCACTCTTTTATGTCCTCTTCCGTGTAATTACCGACTCCCATCGAGAAAAGTTCGAGTAATTCTCTGCCGTAGTTTTCATTGATGGAGTCCTTGTGATTGTCTTGATTGTCCAGAAAAAAGATCATCGCCGGGTTTTTGGAAAGTTGGATAAGTATTTCGCGGAAATTGCCGAGCCCGTATTGGCGAAACATCTCGATCTGTGTAGTCATCACCTTGCCCTGGATTAACTTGGTTTGTGCGGTCGCAAAAACCCTGTGCCAAAACAGAGCCACTTT
>CAJWJL010000217.1:0-3482 GCA_913042135.1 uncultured Chloroflexota bacterium
ACAGGCAACTTCAGGTCGTCGCCGGTTCTTTGCTGCCAAGCCTGAATTCTGCTGGTGAGGTCACGTACACGCTCAATCTGAGCAGGATCATCGTAAAGATTGGTTAACTCAAGGGGATCATCATCCAAATTGTAAAGCTCACAAATATCGCCAGGTGAAAGATTCAATTTCCAGCGATCACCGGAAACGATGCAACGCCATGGGACCTCGGATAACCGCGCTATTTCGGTGTCGCCGAGCGGAACAGTTGCAGGTCCACCATGCCATTGCATGAACACGTCATCAGTCAACTCAACGTTTCCTTCAAAAACACCTTTCCGACTCGAGCCCTGAATATGTTCAGGGACAACCTCACCCATCAGATCTAGTAGTGTCGGGACGAGATCAACGTGTCCAATGCTGCCACCAACGCGACACTCTTCACTACTCAACCATGGCACATGAATCATAAGCGGAACCCGAGCTACCTCTTCATAAAAAGAGCGTTTACCCGTCATCCCGCGATCTCCAAGCGAATCACCGTGGTCACTTGTGAATACAACTATCGTATTGTCTGACTGCTCCGTATCTTCAAGGGCCTGCAATATCGGCGCTATGCCTCGATCCAACACGGTCACGTTACCGAAATATTTCGCCCGCAACTCACGCCAATATGCTTCCGGATCTTCAGGGTTTAGTTCTTCGGCTTCCGCCGTGTGGAATGTAGCGCGTGCACGATTAAAAAGAGGGGTATTTTCCTCTGGATGATTAAGGAACAAAGGCCCCATTGGCAAAGACGACGGATCATACATATCGTTAAGCGGGCCGTTATATGGCGGGTGGGGCTCAAACATGTCGACATACATTAACCACGGCTTGTCGTTTTCAGCCCTTTCGTTGACGAAATCCACAGTGCGCTGACTCAAAAAAGCAGCCATGGTGTGTTCTTCTGGAAGGAAACCTCGCTGTACTTGTGTGTGTGATTTATGACCCTCGTAGTCTCCCTCCGGTTCATAGCCGTTCGCGACTAGGTATTTAAAGTAATCGGATTTACGATATCGATGCTGCTCATGCTCCCAGTTAGGGTAGCCACCATCGTGTGCATCTTCCGTGCTCACCCACTCTGTGAATCCATGTTGTGGAGAGAGATCATCACCAAGATGCCACTTACCATATTTGGCACACACATATTCGTCGGAAACCATTTCAGCAATCGTTTTGACATCAGGGAACAAGCCACTCATTGGCCTACCTGGTTGGCTGTTGCGGACTACACCAGCTGAGTGCGGGTAGAGACCAGTCTTCATGGTCGATCTCGAAGGTGAGCAAACCGGTTGAGTCACATATGCATTTTCAAAAACGAAACTGCGACTTGCCAGATCGTTCAGCGCTGGGGTTTCGATCCAATCGTTACCATATGCGCCCATAGTATCGGTCCGCTGTTGATCTGAGCATATGAACAGTAGATTTGGCTTCTTGGACATTGGCAATACTTACGTCTCCATTCGGTTGACCACTGACAACTAGCGAAATTTTCCGCGTGCTGAAATCGGGATTGCGGCTTCTAGTTTGCCATTACGAATTCCAAAATAATACTCATGAAGATTGATCGTAGTATCACCGTGAGTTGGCCTAGATTGCACCTTGTCGCCGATCTTTATAGCACGAGATTTAACCTCAGGTAAATGGATTATCGTGTGCTCCTCTGAATGCTTGACAATAGTTGCGCCATTCGGTGAAAGTATCTCGGCTAAACCCCTGTCTATGGATATAGACTTGAGCCCCATGTCCACAACCGCGACATCTTCCCTTTGCCTGGATATCACGGTCGACAAAACCGACAGGGCCGGGGTGAAATCATCAAAAACTTCAGCATAATCGCCATCCATAAACAAATATGATCCACACTGGAGTTCAGTAATACCTTTTACCCTGCCCGTGATGTCATACGTACCCGTACCAGCAGCAGATACGATCGGTACAGAAATGCCAGCATCTCGAATCAAATCGGCTGTGTGCGTAACGATCGCCATTGCTTTTTCAGTCTCAGCTTTACGAGTCTCGTAATCACGCTCTGCAACCAAATGACCCTCATACCCCATCAAGCCATCAAACCTAAGTCCAGGGGCATCGCTGACCTGACGTGCAAGCACTACCGCACCGTCCGGGTCAGTACCGCATCGATCTTGTCCCACATTAAGTTCGACGATCACACCAATCTCAACACCTGCTGCGGTAGATGCCTCAGACAACTCCAATACATTTGATGAGTCTTCGACGGCAACTATCATTTGGGCTGATGGAGCAAGCGCTAGTAGACGGGCTATCTTACTTTTACCTATAACCTGGCTGGTTATCATGACCTCCGTGATACCGGCCTCTACCATGACTTCGGCCTCGCCAACCTTTGCGCAACAAATACCAATCGCTCCGGCCTCGAGTTGCTTTCGAACCCAGTAAGGACTCTTACTAGTCTTCGAATGCGGTCGAACATGAACTCCCATATCATTGGCAGCATTCTGCAATTTGGCAATGTTGGCTTCAGCGAGGTCCAGGTCAACGACGATACAAGGCGTATCAAGTTCCTCGATTGGTGTTCCGGGTAATGGAAGGTAATCAGTCATTTTTACTCAATTTCACACTAATAAATGAAGATTTAATCTCAATATTATGCCGTGGTAATAACACGAATACGAAGCGTACCCCGGCAATCTCATGAAGAGTATACCCATCTGTATAAATACGAACCCGAGAAACACAAATTGACACGTGTATATCAACATTGATAGATATCTGCGCTACCCGTAAACTCAACCGAGCATGCACCAATCAAGACCATCTACCAATATCGAACCAAAAGCCCGGATAGGCATCATCGGGACGGGCAAAATGGCTTTTGCATTAGGAAAAGCTTTTCTTGCGGCTGGACATTTTGTGGCGTTTGGATCCCGTAAACCCGAAACCAAGAATCAGTTCCACGAGATGGTTGGTGACGAATCAAAAATTTACGGCGTACAAGCAGCAATAGACGCAGGCCAGATAATAATAATCACCATCCCATACAGCCAGGTTGCCGAAACCGTTCGAAAGTTCGCTAACTCACTCAAGAATAAAGTAGTCATCGACATAACCAACCCGTTTACAGCCCAGCCTAACGATGGGTCTTCGGGAGCACAGATCACAGCCAGAATAATCGGGGAGAAGGCTCGAGTAGTGGCAGCATTCAAAACAAATTTCGCTGAAACCATCTCTGAACCGAAAGACTCTTCAGGTAAACCACGCGAGGTCCATTACGCAGGTGATGACCAGGATGCTAAAGATATCGTCGCGGGCTTGATCGAGGAAATCGGTTTTTCACCTGTTGATTGTGGCACTCTTGCCCAGAGCGTTACTCTTGATCATATGGTTCCGCTAATGATCAGACTGGATGAATCCCACCACGGAACCAGCCGCAAAAGCTCTTGGCGCATCGCAAGTCCCTAAAACTGGTTTTCTGCTCTTGG
>CAJWJL010000218.1:0-3481 GCA_913042135.1 uncultured Chloroflexota bacterium
ATATCAGCGATCGGATTTGACCTATATACAAAGTTATTGGCTGAGGCGGTTCGTCAACTCAAGGAGTTGGAAGGTGAAGAAGACGTTATTACACCTTCCTTACCTGAATTTTCCAGTGTTCGGGTTGACATTGGGATCGATGCTCGAATTCCTGATAGTTATATTGAGGATTTAGCACAGCGTTTATCTATATACCAGCGTCTGGCTCGAATAAACAGTGATTCGGAACTTGACGATTTAGATGAGGAAATTCGAGATAGATTTGGTCCTATGCCTACTCATGTCAAATTATTGATGAAGACTTCGCGGATGCGAATTTTGGCTGGCCTTGCTGAAATCGATCTGGTTGCGGCTAACGAAAAACGTGCAACTTTGTCGCTGCAACAACCTACCGATGGAGCACGCGGCCCACTTCAGAAGCAACTTGGGGCAGGTGTTGATGTGGGTCATATGCAAATTCGTGTTGAAATCGATAGAGATGACCTTGAATGGATCGATGAGCTGATGGCTGTTATCGAACAGATAAAGATGTTCAAAGAACAGATGATTCAAATGATGGATATGGCCCAGATCTCGGCAGTAGATCCTCTGGCAGTTAGCTCGATACCAAAGGGATAGGTATAGGCGGTATTTTTTGTCGCATAATTGTGAGCCATGGTTCCGTGCTGTTGCTATGTGGTTGAAGTTGTCGTGTAACCTGCGACACAAATGGATTTTAATATGAATATTTTGCTGGAGTTAACATGGGCAAGAAACAACCGTTAAATCCTCAAGTGACTATCATCGGTTGCGGAACTCCGACACCACTGCCAGATCGGTTTGGGTCTTCATATGTGGTTCAGGTTGGCGATGAAAAGCTTCTGTTTGATTGCGGTCCGGCGACTACCTGGAAACTTGCACGTGCAGGTATTTCAACCACCGAAATTGATAATGTTTTTTTTACCCACCATCACTTTGACCACGATGCAGATTTTCCAACTTTCATCCTTACACGATGGGATCAGATGGTTCCAAGGGATCGATTGCTAAACGTTTACGGTCCGCGCCTGACAGAAGAATTCACCAATGGCATCATAGATGAAGACACAGGCCTTTTTGCCCATGATTGGCAGGCTCGTGTCAACCACCCGGCTTCACAGATCACATTCGTTGACCGGGGAGGTGTTCTGCCTAGAAGCAAGCCTGAGGTAGATCCGCACAATATGGGGCCTGGCTTAATCAAATCAGGCGGTAACTGGGAGGTCACCGCAGCGCCTGCTGATCATGTTCAACCTTATCTGGATTCACTCGCATATCGAATCGACACGCCTGATGGTTCAGTAGTTCTTACCGGTGATACAGCCCCTTGTGACACGGTGACAGAATTAGCTCGCGGAGCAGACGTGTTGATGATGATGTGCTGGGAATCGCATGACCGGATGGACGGGAACGAGCACTCTGGGGCATCTTCTTCGATTCTTGGTGCTGCCGAAACTGCTGCAGAAGCTCAAGTCAAGCAACTCGTGATGGTGCATATTGGAGCACGATTGACTACTGCAGAGATGAAGGGTCCGCGCGAGGTAGAAGCTCAACAGGCCTGGAACGGCAAACTTATCTGGGGCGATGAGATGATGAGGGTTCCATGGCCCGATTGAGATTGCCTGACAAGAAATATACAAACCTTAAACCGTTGGAAGTGGCCGTTGAGAGCAACCTTGAACTAACGACACGTGATGGGGTGATCTTACGGTCTGATGTCTATCATCCGACGGATGACCAAGCGTATCCATCGCTTGTGTGCCGCACGCCGTATAACAAGCAATTACCCCGCTATATCGAAACTGCTACTGATCTGGCTAGGCGGGGTTATTGTGTAGTTGTTCAGGATTTCCGCGGCAGATATGCCTCAGATGGAGATTATTACTGGATGTGGCGTGAGCGCTCTGAGACCCACGATACCGAAGATGGTTATGACACCATCGAGTGGGCAGCGATATTGGAATGGAGTGATGGACGGGTAGGTACATGGGGGCATTCAAATGCTTCCTGGGCGATCTGGATGATGCTCGACTCCCAGCCTCCCAGTCTCTCTTCGACTCTTGCCAGTGGCATATCACAAAATATCTTGGATATTAACTTCGGGATTTTCGAGACAGGTCGTCGGCTTGAATGGACTCACATGATGGCGGCTGACATGCGTCGAAGAGCAGAACTTACTGACGGGGCGATAACACCAGCTCAGGCTTCAAAACGATGGAATGAGGTCGAGCGCGGCAAATTCATATGGTGGTTGCCGCTTGGAGATATTCCTGGTGAAACATTCTCTGAACTTAATGGTCAACTTCAGACGTATCACCGCAATCAAAACAAGGAATATCAACATTTTGGAGATATTCACCCGAAGGTACGAACTCCTATTTATCAAATAACCGGATGGTGGGATCGGCTTATTGGCACAGTAGATAACTTTTCTGGAATTACAACAAAAGGTCCCGACGAATTGCGTAATAAGCATCGCCTGATTATTGGTCCCTGGGGTCATGATGCTACTCAATATCAGGGGAAGATAGGACCTGTGGACTATGGGCCAGATGCGACGACGACATATGCGGATCTGATAGCTCGCTGGTACGACTTTGATTTGAAAGGTATTGATAACGGGTTCGCAGATGAAGCACCGGTGCAGATGTGGGTACTTGGTGAAGATAAGTGGCGCGGAGAAAATGAATGGCCACTTGCTCGGACAGAGTACACAAAGGTTTATCTTCATTCCCAAGGCTCGGCCAACACGATTTGGGGGGACGGGTCACTTTCTTGGGAATTGCCTCAGGCTAGCGAGAGTCGATTTGATGAATACGATTATGATCCGCGTGATCCCGTAATGAGCCTTATGCGTGGAGATTCTCAAGCGGCACCCGTAGATCAGTCCCCTCATGATCACCGCCAAGACATTCTGGTATACGACTTTCCTGTAATAGATTCCAATCTTGAACTTGTAGGTCCTGTCTCATTGAAGTTATGGGCTGAGACCGATGGATTGGATACGGACTGGACGGCAAAACTTGCTGTGGTATACGAGGATGGATTGGCCGTTAATTTAACTTATGGAATTATGAGAGCCCGTTATAGAGATGGGTATGAAAATCCGAAGCTCTTGAAACTCAACGAGGCTTTCGAGTACACGATAAAGTTAAACCCTATCGGTTGCCTGTTAAAGCCAGGACAGAGACTGCGGCTTTATGTATCAAGTTCGGATTTTCCAAACTTCGACCGTAACCATAATAATGGTGAGGATTATTGGTCTGACTCAGATCTGCGTGTAGCTCACCAGCAAGTTTTCCATTCAGTCGATAGACCTTCACATATTTTGTTGCCAGTTATACCGAATTCGTAGTGCTCTGATAAAGCTAAATTCTTGATGATTTCAGCAAAGCGAGCGTAGGATTACGGTTCAAATTATCTTAAAGAATTTGCGATTAACTATCGGATAATGCAAGGGGAA
>CAJWJL010000219.1:0-3472 GCA_913042135.1 uncultured Chloroflexota bacterium
GTTGGACCGACGCAGTAAAGTACACCGGGTTCAAGATTCCAGCGTTCGCCGGTCGTACAATCCTCCAGGACTGCTTTGCCGGAGCGTATGAAATTAGCCTCCCAGTGATTCTTGTACCAAAGGTTGGACTGGCCTGCCGTCTGCGCACGAGCCTCCGAAAGACTGAAATTGAGACCATCGGATTTAGTCAGCAGACGCACAGCGCTAGCTTTGCCGTGCGAGATGGAAATAACCCGGCCTTCGTTCTCTAATTGATCCATGGATCTGACAAGCATGATCTGTTCTCCTTGTACGTTTATTCTGTTTATCAGCTTGAGGGCATTAGATGCAACAAATGAGCAAGAGTGTTGCCCAGTTCGGTCTTACCCATAGTGGATAAGCACTACCATACGATACCACTGCGTTGAAAAACCCCGTAAATAAGTTATTTCCCGGTCACGGAATCAGAGGATTTCAGAGCAAAAGGCCTCATTTTTGATCTAGTATTCGGAATTCTCGGGCAATTTTCCGAAATAACGTAGCGCCTTTGACAAGCCACCAGAAAGGCTCAAGTCGACTTACCAGCCAAATGACCCAGTAATGGAGAAGGAGTATCCTTTAACTTAGCGTATTCAAAGGTCAAGGCTCGCGCTTGTGTTATGGAAGGAAAAGCGAAATTTTGCACTGATTCATGTTGATCAAAGTCAATTCTCACCTCCGGGAGATAACTCCGTTTCAACTTGCGGATTTGAACATCGGGTCTGGTAAACCAATCATTTCATTGGCTCAAAATGAAAGTGCGATTGGGCCCAGCCCAAAGGCAATTGAAGCTGGTCAGCAGGCCCTTCTTGAAGGGCACCATTATCCCGATGTGAATTGGAAGAAGCTGTGCGAGGCGATCGCAGATGTTCATAATCTGGAATCGGACAAGGTGTTGTGCGGTTGCGGATCCATGGAACTGATCTGTGCCATATCCTCCGCCTATCTGGGCCCTGGGGACAATGCGGTGTCAACGGAATTTGGCTACCTGTTGTTTCGAATGTCAACACGTCTCCAACGGGCGGATGTCAACATGGTTCGCGAAGTCGACCTCACTGTAGACGTTGATTCTATAGTGAGTGCTGTAAACGAACGCACTAAAGTCGTCTTCATTGCCAACCCGGGTAATCCGACTGGGACCTGCATCAGCTCTGAGGAAGTAATCCGTCTTCGCGATAGCCTACCGGAAAACGTCTTGCTGGTGCTTGACGAAGCGTATGGTGAATTCGTAGATATCGGTCGCGAACCGCTGTTTCACCTGGTTGAACGTAACAATACAGTGGTGATCCGAACATTCTCAAAAGCCTATGCTCTAGCCGGTCTTCGTGTCGGTTGGGGCGTTTTCCCGGATGCCATAGCCTCGGAAGTCAGAAAGGTGGTTAACCCGGGTACCGTCACTGGTCCCGCGATAGCAATGGCAACAGCTGCAATAAGAGATCAACAACATATGCACACCGTTCTGGATTGCACCTTTTCAGAACGACGACGCTTTACCAGCGCAATCCGTGCTCTAGGATTGGTGGTTTACGACAGTCACACGAACTTCGTGCTCATCCAGTTTCCGTCGGACATTGCCGCCGCAAGTGCGGATGAAGCCTTGCATCGCGAGAGTATCGTGATGCGAGCGATGAGTGGCACACCACTGGCTTATTGCCTGCGAGCGACAATCGCCGAGCCGACCCACATGGAACTGGCAGAAAAAGTTCTCACGGATTGGGCCTCTGAATACGATCTGAACAATTAGTTGTGTAGAAATATTGCCTTTGTGGTTTTCCTAAAGGCTAGGAACCCTCCCGAGTGTTCGCTGAGGACCACCCGAACCATGACTTATTTCATGAAACCATCTGTAAAATCATCACTATCGTATGCCCTTTTATGTCGTATTCCACCGGCTAATCGAGAAGTAGAAGCAACCAGTTATGTTAAGATTTCCGCTGTTTTTAAGACAAAAACAACGTTGGGCCTGTAGCTCAGTTGGTTAGAGCAGTGGACTCATAATCCATTGGTCGAAGGTTCGAGTCCTTCCGGGCCCACCATTTTTAACTGGTTACTTTTGGTGAGTTACGGCTCCTCCATAGTCATCTTCTCTGTGGTCTCTTAAACCAACACAACCGAATGCAGGCTTGACCCCTAAATTTTCTAGCTTTGTTAGGATACGTCGTTTCGATTCAAAAGGAATATTTCATGTTTAAGCCATTCGCGATTCTAGCCATTCTGCTGATGACATCTTTTTTCACGGCCTGCTCATATCTTCCAGGTCAGACCGACTCGGCTCAAACGAGTAATCTCGGTGAGATTCATGCGGATAATTCCGGTCCAGTCATACCGGTTACCCTTGATAACTACAAAGTCGCCGAGAGTGATGAGGCGTTCTATAACGTCACCAAACTGGTGGGTATGAATACCTTTTTCCATTTCCCAGTTGGTAACTTCGATCTCGACAATCAAACTGTCGTGCGAATGAATCGCGATACTTATTACAGCGGGGCGATTATTGATACTTCAAAGGGTGCGACCATCACAATCCCAGAGACCAACGGCCGCTACCTGTCGGTGATGATCGTAGAGAACGACCACTATATTCCTCAGGTTTTCCTCGAGCCGGGCACACACGAAATCAAAAGTACAACGCAATTTGCGATGGTGGCGATGAGAATCCGAAGCAATAGCAATGACCCCGAAGATGCGTCCAAGATCACCGCTATTCGCGAGGGAACGATTCTCAATGTGAAGGGTACTTCGCCCCATGTGCGACCGAATTACAACATGGAGCAGTTAGTTGCACTACGCAATCAACTGACGACTGAGGGCACCAAACTGGGCTCGCTCATGGGCATGCAGGGAGCAAGGGGCACCGTGGAGCCACAGATGCACCTTTATGGCACGGCGATTGGCTGGGGCCTCTTGCCCGATGCGCAGGCTCAGTATCTGGGCTCACCCAAATACCCAAACGACGGCTGTTACATGTCTACCTACCCGCCTCTTCCCTTCAATAAGCCTGGCTTCTTCTCGATAACGATCTACGATGGTGAAGGATGGATGTACGCTGAGAACGGTATGCTTAACGAGTTCAATCTTGAGATGAATCAAGATGGTTCGTTCGATGCCTACTTTGGCAAGTGCGGCGAGGTGAAAAACAATCTGCCGACGGTTGAGGACTGGAATTACATCCTGCGCATTTATGAACCGAGGCTGGATGAACTCCAGGAGTTCCGACTGCCAGAGATGAAGAAGATCAACTGACTGGATTAGCTCTCTAATGTTATGGCTATGCAGGCAGTTAACCAAAAATCAACGTGACCAAAACGTGACCGACAGGAGTCCATTCCTGTCCATTTGAGTCACAATCAGTCACATACGCGTGGGATCGGAGTGCGTATGTTGTTGATATATATAGGCCCTGCTGTTAACCCACTGGACTCATAATCCATTGGTCGAAGGTTCGAGTCCTTCC
>CAJWJL010000220.1:0-3449 GCA_913042135.1 uncultured Chloroflexota bacterium
GACTGATCTCCTCAACTACTGCAACGATTTTCAGACCAAGGATTTTCAAGGCCTCATGGGCCATGTTCAAAAGATTTTTTGTAGGGGTTATATATCTTCCTGTACCGCTGGCCATAATCATTATTTTGTTTTTTGTGCTGATACCTACCGGCGGTGAGTTGATCGCAAATCTAGCTGGCACCTCGATATATTTCTTCCTGGGTTACGGTTTGTTCAGCAACATGAGCCTGTTTAATCGCATGAAGTCTTACTGGGTCTACTACGTGATATTCGCATTGCTTGCTTTCGCCGCGTACCTGTGGCTGATCTCTGAACTGGGTGCGTACGATCCAAAAAATGAAGAGGATGCTGCGCTCTGGGGTATGGTGCTGCTGCTAAAAGCGACCTGCGCCATCCTGTTTTCTTACGGATTCATAGGACTTTCAGAAGCCAAATTCGGTTCAGACAGCCATACATGGCGCTGGCTCTCAGAATCTGCATACTGGATATATCTGGTACATCTCCCGATTGTGACGATGATCACCTTCGCTATGTTTTCTATTTCTATTCCAGTAGAAATAAAGTTCATATTGTCGATCGTTATGACCTCCGTCATAGGAGTGGTTACGTATAAGTACCTTGTACGCGGAACCGTGGTAGGCCTGCTGCTGAACGGCAAGAGGTCTTGAAAAAATAACATTCGACGTAGACATTGAAAATCAGTTAATGACTCTGCTTGAACCGGTTGGAGGGGGTCAACTGAACCTCATCAATTAACTCCCGGCAAGCCCCTTTTCGACCGTGTTTCAAATAAACTCTTCCTGACAGAATATTCGATCTGCAAATTCTGGATCGAATGAAGGAGTTATGTAATTGAAAATCACTGATGTCAAAACAATGGTTGTCGAGAACGAAGCTCCCTATATCGGTGGCAAATATTTCCTTTTCGTGATGGTCGAAACTGACGAAGGCATCACTGGCTTAGGCGAAAAGGTCACCGGCAGTACATTCAACCGCAGCAACTGGAAAGAGTTCACTTCCCAGATTCAACTGATTCACGAAACCGCAGAGGCATTTGTAATAGGGCAAGACCCGTTTAATATCTCACGAATCTTTGAAAATGCTTACGGCAGTCGACACGATTACCGACATCACAGCCTGCACTACACTTCGATTCTCGCTGCATTCGATATTGCCCTTTGGGATATCGCAGGAAAAGCAAGCGGCCAACCAACATATAACCTTCTCGGCGGTAAATTTCACGAAAAACTTCGGGCTTATGCCTACATGCCATCGGGCTGGCAGGACAACCCGGAAAAAGCTGGTGAAATAGCACAGCAGCTTCTAGAAGAAGGAAATTCTGCATGCAAACTGGACCCATTCGCAGGAGTCCACTACGGAACACCGCGAGACATTTCTCTTTCAGAAATTAAGAATGCAGAACGCATTTTCAAGAGCATAAGAGAAACCGTGGGGGATGAATTAGAAGTCGGTATCGGAACCCACGGTCAACTCACAACGTACAGTGCTATACGAGTGGCCAAAATCTTAGAACCCTATAACCCGTTCTGGTTTGAAGAACCGGTACCGCCAGAAAATATCGATGAGATGGCACGCGTCGCAGCCCATACAAGTATCCCGATAGCCAGCGGAGAAAGACTTGTAGGTAAATATGAATTCGCACAGTTAATCGAAAAACAAGCTGCACAGATCATCCAGATTGATGTCGGGCAGGCCGGCGGGATATTAGAGGCAACAAAAATAGCAGCGATAGCTGATGCCCACTATGCAATGATTGCTCCGCATATGTACTGCGGACCCGTAGCAGCAGCCGCTGCAATCCAGGTTGATACCTGCTCCCCAAATTTTGTAATTCAAGAAGCCAACCAAGGCCCATTACACAAGACGATTTTCAAAGAGCCCCTGGCGTTCGAAAACGGATTCATCATTCCACCGACTGGACCAGGATTAGGCGTCGAATTAGACATGGATGTTGTAAAAACACGTATCGTTGAATAGATGCAACAACAAGCGTGAATTATCCGGCTATTAACGGGTAACTCATAACTAATGCTGTGCGGATTTACTTATCCGATAAACCAACGTCCTTTATTTCAATAATCGGAACACAAATTTCTTGAAAAATGATCACATAGAACACCACAACGTGATCATAGTGGGCGGAGGTCCCGGAGGATTAGGTGTAGCCGCAACCTTAGAAGGCTGGCACCCGATATTTAAAGGTGACTACAAATTTCCGTCAAACGAAGTTCAACGCTTAGCAAAACAATACGAAAATAACCCCCTTGCCTTAGACATGCACGCACTGCTCGATCGCGGTCACCGGCCGATAGAATTTTTCCGCATGCGTCACCACCCTATCCAAGAGGCATTGCCACCTGATAAATGGACCTTGGAATTCACAAAACGTGCTCGAACCGACTGGTTGATGCTGACCACCGATAGTCCCGGTGGTCTCTGGAACAATGTGCCCCGTGAACAGATGACACTTGGACCCGCGCATTGGATGGAACTGGCCCATTACCCCATTGGAAAGTTCTATCAAGAAACTGGACGTGTTCGAGATCTAGACGATCTTGCACACCGCGATGATCTTGTCAATTACTACAAAGCTTTTACACGAAAACTGAAACTGGAAAATCACATACGTACAGGAATAAAAATAACGAAGATCTCACCCGCACTTGAAAAGTCTAGGAAAACTTTTATCGTTCATTCAGTCGAACAATCAACCGGTAAAACAAAAAAATACTCATGCAATCATCTGGTTTTTGCTGTAGGGCCCAGATCAGTTGTTAGAAAACTCAATGCAAAAGGCATTCAACACGAATATGTTTCACCTGCTTATACCCACCCGGATGATTATCCAGGGGAGCGTGTAGTTGTGATTGGGGGAGGAAGATCCGCCGATTGGGCCGCCCAAGAATTACATGACAGTGGACGTTCAGTCGTTTACGTTATGAGGCAAGAAGCCAGCTCACATCTCAATCTAATTAGTGCTTCACAATACCTACCCTATTATCAACGTTGGTCAGAAATCCTTTCGAGTGAACAAGAACGTATGGGCCTGCTATACAGTTCAAAAGTGACGTCTTTTGAGAGAGATGGCCTAGTAAATATCACCACTCCTGAAGGATCTGTCGTGGTTCAAGCAGATCATGCCATTGTGGAAATAGGAGGAGATCCCGATTACGGATTACTTAGCTCATTCGGTGATTTAACTTTCCACAAAAAAAGAGATAACTTCAGATTCCAGCTAAATCAGATGGTTGTTAACCAAGCCACATTTGAATCCGTGGATATCCCGCATTTGTACGCTGCTGGCTATATCGCGGAAGGTACAGGGTTAAGCGTTATAGGATTTCATGCGGGGTGTTTTCTGATCGCTGGGGACATTTTGTCTAAATCAGCCGAGGCACAGTAAGGCTCTACGCACTAGATGAACAGGC
>CAJWJL010000221.1:0-3438 GCA_913042135.1 uncultured Chloroflexota bacterium
ATCTTGTACTTTTCCTAGTGTCCAATGAATCTCGTTTCATTACAGGAGAAATTATCAATGTTGATGGGGGCGTTGCTGCTAAATTGTAGAGTTATCTAACGTCTAGAATTTTTCTGAGTTAACGATTTCTCTAAGGTGTACCTTTGTGTTTTTGATCTATTTTTAGAAGCGGTGTTCGTTTGGTTTGAAACTGGCTTCATAGTAATCAGTGACGTTTGTTCCAGGTTGAGCCAATTCGTCAATCAGAGTTAGTTCCTTACTACTTAACTTTAGATTTATGGCTCCAAGATTATCTTCTAGTTGTTCGATTGTTCGCGGTCCAATGATTGGAGCCGTTACACCAGGTTGATCCATCACCCATGCTAAAGCAATTTGAGCAACTGTCGCCGTATGCGCTACAGCAATTGGTTGAAGAGCGTCTGTTATGTCCATGACCTCGGGGCTGAACCGCTTCAGTTTTCCTGGATCTGTTTCATCACCGAATCTGGTACCTGTACGTTGATTTGTTGTCCTTTTGTACTTTCCAGTTAATCCTCCTCCAGCAAGCGGCGACCATGGGATGAATGCCATCCCATAGGTTTGGCACATTGGTATGTGCTCGCGTTCAGCCCGCCTATCGGTTAAATTAAAAGGGGATTGGTCGCTTGCAAATCGTACTGTTGAGTGTTTTTCTGATGCCCACAGGGATTCGACGATTTGCCATGAACCGAAGTTACTTGTTCCTGCATATCGAATTTTTCCTGCTGAAACCAGATCATCCATCGCTCTAAGCGATTCATCTATAGCGATGTGGGAGTCTGGTCGATGTAATTGATATAGATCAATGTATTCAGTTTTTAGACGCCTTAGGCTATTTTCGCAACCCTCTATGATGTGCAGTCGGCTATTCCCTATGTGGTTAGGGTGATCTGACATCCGACCATTTACTTTGGTGGCGAGAAAAATTTTTTCACGGCTAGCGTTACGTTTGAGTGCCTCGCCCACGAACTCTTCAGATGCACCTTTGCCATAAACATCGGCGGTGTCCAGAAAATTTATTCCATGATCGATAGCACGATCTATGATTTCGCAGGTGTCATTTTGGTCGGTTTTTTGGCCGAACATCATGCAGCCCAAAACCAGAGGACTTATGTATACCCCTGTTCGTCCGAAAAGCCTGTAATTCATATCGTCCTTTTCTTGAAATAATCATCGGATATAACGAATTATCAAACAAGAAGCGTTTAATTATTTGTATTTACGTTGCTAGTCACTTTTTCAATTGTTGTCGTGATTAACTAGCTAGGGTAGCCGTTCTTGCACCATTATTGCAGCAGCCGTCAGGCCTCCAGCGTCCAAAAGAGTTTTTCCATCTGAATTAGCTGTCGAGCTCATGGATATGAAAGCGGTTTCATGAACGTAGACGGCCATTGCGCCTATGCCACCTGTTTTTACATCCATTAAGTAAGAATCAGATCCAATTAGGCCTTGCTGTATCACAGCTAGATCCCCTAGTTGTTCTTGTAGTTGTTCTGTAGTGATTAAAGCGGATGCTAGGGCTGAGTTATATAAAAGCTGGGCTTGTTCATTTGTTTCAAACTGAACAATTTGTATTACTAATGAATCTCCAGGTGATGGCTCATCTGTGCTGCCGACTGTACGGAAAACTTCGATTATGCAGTTGTTGACGGCGCCACTTTCGGCGAGTCCTGGAATATCGTTACTATCCAAGGCCTGTGCTCGCTCTATCAATCCGACTATTCCAGTTAGATTTTCTATCATATTTGAGTCTATAAATCCTTCACATGATTTATAGGTCCCAGCAGAGGTATCTGAAGGTGTCGGCTGGTCTGCACATGACATCGCAAGCAGCACAACCACACAGATCATCCCTAGAGTGATGATCTGTGCGTAGCTTTGGTGTACGTGTTGATAGGAATCAGAATTTTTCAAATAGATTCACCATAAGTTGTGTGGCTCATTGACCTTTTCGAGATATTAGATCCTCAACTACTTCTGGTTCGGCTAAGGTGGATGTGTCTCCGATTGTGTCGATTTCGTCCGTAGCGATCTTTCGCAGAATTCGCCGCATGATTTTTCCAGATCGTGTTTTAGGTAAAGCTGGAGCCCAGTGAATTACATCCGGAGATGCGATGGGCCCTATGACCGATCGTACTTGTCCTCGGAGTGTTTGTTTTAGTTCTTCCGAATATTCTTCACCAACGTTTAATGTCACGTACGCGTATATTCCCTGCCCTTTTATGTCATGTGGGAATCCCACTACGGCGGCTTCGGCTACGGCGTTGTGGAGAACCAGGGCGCTTTCTACCTCCGCGGTGCCCATTCGGTGCCCAGATACGTTTATAACGTCGTCTACTCGTCCGGTCACCCAGTAATAACCATCTTCGTCACGGGTCGACCCATCACCGGTGAAGTAATATCCCTTATAAGTATCAAAGTAAGTATTTTCAAATCGTTTATGGTCGCCGTACAGAGTTCTCATTTGTCCGGGCCAACTGGCTTTTAGGGCAAGAACGCCTGAGACACCGTCGCCTTCAAGTGGATTACCGCTTTCTGGATCGAGAATCTCCGGTTCTATGCCGAAAAACGGAAGCGTTGCGGCACCTGGTTTAGTTGCGATGGCACCCGGAATTGGTGTGATCAAGATTCCGCCAGTTTCCGTTTGCCACCATGTGTCAACGATCGGACAGCGTTCTTTTCCTACATGTGTGTTGTACCATCGCCAGGCTTCCGGGTTTATCGGTTCTCCGACGGAGCCTAGCAACTTTAATGATGGCATTTCATATTGATCGGGGTACTCATTTCCAAGTCGTGCAATTGCCCTGATTGCTGTTGGAGCTGTGTAAAACTGATTCACATTCCATTTTTCTACGATCTGCCAAAATCTATCTGGTCCAGGGTATGTCGGTATACCTTCAAACATGATCGTTGTCGCGCCATTGGCTAATGGCCCGTACACGATGTAGGAATGTCCGGTTACCCATCCGATATCTGCGGTACAGAAGTAAATATCACCATCGTGGTAGTCGAAAACGTACTTGTGGGTTTGACTGGCGTAAACCATATAACCCGCGGTAGTGTGCAGCACTCCCTTGGGTCGACCTGTCGAACCTGAGGTATAGAGGATGAATAGAGGATCTTCCGACTCCATTGCTTCTGCCTCAGATTGATCTGACACATCTGCCATGACATCCGCGTACCAAAGGTCTCGACCGTCTTTCATGTCATGTTCGACATTTTTACTATCAGGAATTCTTTCTACGACTATGCATGTATCGACAGCTTTGCCCATTTGTTTTTCTGCAGATGCCATTGCTTCATCTGCAACAGTTTTCATTGGAACTGGCTTGTCGCCTCGGTGAGTTCCATTACACGTTATAAGGGTGGTGCAAGATGCGTCCGCAATGCGATCTGCGAGCGCGTCGGCTGAGAATCCAC
>CAJWJL010000222.1:0-3415 GCA_913042135.1 uncultured Chloroflexota bacterium
CTATATACATATTTGAAGTTCGTGTCCGATTATGCAAAAGGCGTATTTCCTATTTTTTTTGGAAGCCTTAAGTTCACGGCGTATTGGTTACGTACAAATTTCTCTAACTGAGAGCAGGGAGGTTACTCTGGTTGAGTGCTGACAGGAAAAAAATTGTTGTCATAGGGGGCGGTAGCGGATCGTCTGTTGCTCTCCGTGGTTTGAAATCTTACGATGTCGATTTGACTGCGGTAGTCACTATGTTTGACAGCGGTGGAAGTACAGGGATTCTCCGAGATGAGTTTGGATATCCTCCACTCGGAGACATTCGACAATGTTTGGTGGCCCTTAGTCCAGAAGAAAATGAACGAGTTGCAGCATTTAATAGTGCGCTAGATTTTAGGTTT
The DNA here is from genome assembly GCA_913042135.1 of uncultured Chloroflexota bacterium. Classification (GTDB taxonomy): domain Bacteria; phylum Chloroflexota; class Dehalococcoidia; order Lucifugimonadales; family Lucifugimonadaceae; genus Lucifugimonas. The sequence continues at coordinate 387 of CAJWJL010000222.1, forward strand.
GATTCCAGTTCTAGCCTACAGGGTCATAGTGTTGGGAATCTTGTGCTGGCAGCTCTTACAACAGTGTATCAGGGCGTTCAAGGCGCCATCGACGAGATGTCCCGTATGATGCAGCTTCAAGGGGAAGTTTTGCCGGTAACTTTAGATGAAGCACATCTTTGCGCGAAGTTGATCGACGGGCAGGTCATCCGCACGGAGTCTGCTATTGATCTACGAGGTGGTAATGGGCCTGGTATCGACCACATTTTTCTTGACGCGGATGTAGAAGCAAATCCCAGAGCTCTGGATGCGATCGTTGAAGCCGATGCCATACTTATGGGGCCAGGGGATTTGTATACAAGTGTTATTCCGAATCTTCTTGTTGATGCAATCAGTAATGCAATTCGTGATACCGAGGCTCCCGTTATTTATGCGTGTAACTTGATGACAAAACTGGGGGAAACAGATGGATACAGCTGCTCTGTTTTCGCGGGTGAATTAGTTCGGTATATCGGATCTCGCAAGATTGACTATTTGCTCGCAAATACGGGAACTTTTTCTGATGAGGTATTGAGAGGCTACGCTGATGAGTTGGCGGCCCCAGTCGAACTGGACAATGGTGACACTGAAAAATATGCTCGAGAGATTGTTTTTAGCGACTTGGCATGGGTTGACGGTGCGAAGGTAAGGCACAACTCTGATACATTGGCGCGCATCGTGATGTCAACGGTCAACCTTTAGGCACACAATGCAGTGTGATCATCAGTGACTGATTATTGGTTCGAGTACTAGAGTTTCTTCTCTCAATGGACCTGTAGAAATAATTTTTGTTCGCACTCCAACGATCTCTTCGAGTCTATTGATGTATGCTCGCGCTCCGTCGTTTAGCTGGCTTGCGCTCGTTATGGACCGAGTGGATTCCGTCCACCCTGGCACCGTTTCGTATATCGGTTTTGCGCGTTCCAGCATCACAGCATCAACAGGGAACTGTTCAGTTCTAATACCGTCGATCTCGTAGGCTACGCAGATTTTTATCTCATCCCATCCATCTAGAATATCGAGTCTTGTAATTATCATTGCGTCGAAACCGTTTACTTTAGCGGAGTACCTTCCTGCCACACCATCAAACCAACCTACACGTCGGGCTCTACCAGTTGTAGTTCCGTATTCAGAGTTTGGGTTTGAGCGTTCACCTCTTAGACTTTCGGCGACTTCACCTTTAATTTCTGTTGGGAATGGCCCTGCACCCACACGAGTACAGTAAGCTTTGTATACGCCTGCCACACCACCATATGATTTTGGTCCCATCCCGAGACCGGTTAGAGTGCCGCCAACCGTAGGATTTGAACTGGTTACATAGGGATAGGTTCCGTGGTCTAGATCAAGTAATGCACCCTGTGCACCTTCGACGATTACATTGTGATTAGAATCAAGGGCTTCGGCAATCAGATTTTCGACGGGCCGTATGTACGGAGCAAGCTCACTGATCCATTTACTTGTCTTTTGAAATACGGCATCAATGTCGATGGGTCTTCCACGATATACCTTGGTGATAATCTCGTTTTTGAAATTGACGATTTCGGGGAGCCTTAATTGTAAATCTTCTGGATCTAATAGTTCTCCAACTCTTAGTCCCTGGCGTGAAACTTTATCGACGTAAGCCGGGCCAACTCCTCGCCCAGTTGTTCCGATTGCGGTACTGCCTCTTCTTTCTTCCTCAAGTCTGTCAAGAGTTATGTGCCAGGGCATGATCAAATGGGCACGGTCACTTACTGCAAGATGTTCCGGGTCGAGGTTATTTTCTTTGATTTCATTCAATAAAACATCAGGGTCGACAACAACACCATTACCTATGACGTTCATTGTATGTGGCCAACAAATGCCAGAGGGCACAAGATGGAGCTTGAAGGTGCCGGCATCATTCATGACCGTATGACCGGCGTTGTTGCCACCGGAGTATCGTGCGATTATTGCAGCATTTTCCGCAAGGACGTCAATGATCTTTCCTTTGCCCTCGTCGCCCCATTGGGCTCCGATGACGGCATATGCCGGCATCTTTAACTCCCTTGTCACTCGCTGTCGGACGTCTGTGATCGTGTTTTACTGACCCAAAAGTCCGGCGAAATAATGCAACAAGTTGTTGCGACGAAATTATATCAGGGATGAAGCGCTATTAAAGTCGTCGCTTTAGGTTTTCAGGTATAGCTAGGGTTCGGGCTGGGAGAATAACCAGCGGTATGGTGGTTTAAAAAATTGTTACGTCTCGAAAGTCGCGAGCACATGAAATTGCTCATTTAGGGTTAGATACACGTCTCCCTTGGAAAATAGGGGGTGAAATATATCGTATTTTTGTTGACTGCAATAAAAATAAACGGGTAAACTTGCTGCTAGTCCTTAAATGCAAACGGTGTTTAAGCGATTATTTCCGTCAGTTTGAGAACGGTCGGATCGCGTACATTTACAATCGAATAGTGGATTCCGCATTCTCCGAGACCAGGTAGATGATTCCTTAATGTGAGTCAAGCTACTAAGGGCACATGGGGAATGCCTTGGCGCCAGAAGCCGAAGAAGGACGTAGCAAGACTGCGATAAGCCCCGATTAGCTGCCTAGCAAGCTTACTCGGGGATTTCCGAATGAGGGAACTCATCTACTTCGGTAGTTGCCTTAGTCGTGAGACTGGGGCGGTAAGCAGGGGAACTGAAACATCTAAGTACCCTGAGGAAAGTAAATCAACAGAGACTCCCCTAGTAGCGGCGAGCGAACGGGGATCAGCCCAAACCACATAGGCCTAACGGACTGAAGTCCTATGCCTTTGTGGTGTTGTAGGGCCAGACGTGAGATCTCTTCAGAGATTTCAAAGAGTTACAAAATACATATCTAATCGAACAGTCCTGGAACGGCTGGCCGTAGTGGGTGAAAGCCCCGTAGATGAAAGGTGTGTATCTCTTCGTCTGGTTCCTGAGTACGACGGGACACGTGAAATCTTGTCGGAACCTGGGGGGACCACCCTCCAAGGCTAAGTACTTCTGGCGACCGATAGTGAACAAGT
>CAJWJL010000223.1:0-3413 GCA_913042135.1 uncultured Chloroflexota bacterium
GCCTCTCCAAATGGCGAGGATAAAGCTGCGACCAAAGCAGCAACAGTGCGACGTTCAGGTGGTCGTAGGACAACTACGTCAACTACTAAAACTCGTCGATTGCCTACGTCTCGAACCCGAAAACCCTCAACTAGGCGGGCGACTTCTTCGGCTGATAACTCAGTTGAGGAAAACGGTTCAAAAATGCGTCGGACACCTACACGTCGACGTGTGGGCGGAACGTCTTCGCAATCTGCAGGTAGGGCTGTTAATGGGCGGTCAACTCCCAGACCACCTGCTTTACGAAAAAATGTTGAGACTAAATCCGAGTCGCCTGAACCCGAAACTGCCAATAAAACAACCCCACGTCGTAGCTGGCGAGGTCGTTTAGGACTGACTGAGATGAAGGACGAATAGTCGTTAACTTTAACGGTTATTTTGAATGACTAGAATTACCAGTCTGCATTAATAATTCTGTCAGAATTCGACGTTATTCTTTTTTGTTGATCACCGTTTTTATCCATAGAGTAGAGATCAAATATGCCGTCCATACCAGAAAGAAAGAGTATGGATGAGCCGTTAGAATTCCAACGGGGAAGGGTATCGCTGACTCTGTTAGACGTGAGTTGGTTAACGGTTTTACCGTCAGGTGTGGCGGTGTAAATTTCGGCGTTGCCGGACGATTCACTTGCGAACACTATATGCTTGCTGTTTGGCGCCCATTCAAAATTGGTTTCATCGAATTCATCTGCGTTTATGGTTAGAACATTTTCTGTATTATTGTCAGTTATGATCAGATCCGACGCACCTTGATCTGATTTTTGACTGAATGCGATCCAGCGTCCATCTGGTGACCAAACCGGATTAGTGTGTGATCCTGAGGTTATCGTTATCTCATCAACTCCGTTGGGGTTTCTCTTTCTGAGTCCATCAGAATCGCTATTTACCATGGCGTAAAGTAGCCACTGAGCATCCGGAGACCACCCACCGATTCTCACATCTTCTTCTGTGGACGTCAGAGGTGTAATTTCGCCTGTTTCGATATCGATAATTGCAATCCAGCGGGAACGTGTTTCCGCGATTTCTACAGCAATTACTTTTGAATTCGGCGCCCAACGAAAAGCGCTAATGGTTTTACCAGGTCCTGATAATAGGCGTTTTGATTCTCCGTTCCAATCCATCAACCAGAGTTCATTTGAGCCATTTCTATCGGTGAGGAAGCCAATAACATCTCGCTTTGGCGACCACGCGGGAGAGTGATCTTTTCCCTGAGCACTGGTTAGGCGAGAGATTTCACCTGAGGCCCCACCCAGTTTGTAAATATCGATATTGCCTTCTCGGTCGGCTGAAAAAACAATTTCATCGGTGGGTGCTGTTGATTTACCATTTCCACAGGCTGCCATAGCAATTGTCATTGCAAATAAGAGTGATACGACACTAAACATTTTGGCGGTGGATGGCGATGGATATTTTTTGAAGAGTTTTTTCATTTCATACTGTGTCGTACGAGGATATTGTATGACCAACTCATGCGAATCTAAGCCTACCAACAGAGGAAAATGGATGTAGTCGACGGCTACTGCGAGTTTGAGAAATTTTCACGCGTTTTTGCATGTACAGTTATTACAATATTCCCAATATGTTGACGGCCCTGTTTCCGAATGCTAGCTTCCGGTGCACACTATAGTCGATTAATTTAGGATCATAAAATGCCATCATTACAAAGCTTGTTGGATCAGGTTGAATCGTCAACTAATGAGATAGTTGAATTAGAGCAGGCCTTGGTTAGAATCCCATCCGTAAATACCGGCTTCATGCCGACCGGTAACGAGACTGCCGTCGCTGAATTCACCCGAGATTGGATTGCCCAAGATGGTCTCGACTCAGAGATTCTTTCGAGGGATCCAGACCGCGGGAATATTATTTCCATTTATCCCGGTGATGATGATAAAACTCGGTTGATGTTGATGTCTCACACTGATGTCGTTCCAGTGGAAGATGAAACCAAGTGGAATTACGAACCTTTTGCAGCCGAAATATCAGGAGGGCGTATTTATGGTCGCGGGGCATCTGATTGTAAAGCTTTGCTCACATGTCAGTTGATGGCATTGGCAATTATGAAACGATCAGGCGTGAGACTCTCTCATGGGCTGCGATTGGTCAGTGGGGCTGACGAAGAACACGGGGGACGCTGGGGATTTGGCTGGCTTGCTGATACTCATCCTGAATCTTTGAGTTCTGAATTTGCCGTTAACGAGGGCGGTGGAACCCCAGTAGAGATAGGTAATTCGCTGACTTATCTTCTTGGTACCGGGGAAAAAGGTCGTATGGAACTGCATATTACATTGAGGGGAGAAAGTGCTCATGCCTCAGTGCCGTGGACGGGGGTGAACGCTAGTTATCGGCTTTCACGCGCATTAAATGCAATCGAAGAGTACCAGCCAGAGCTCGATACTTCTTTGGAAATTTTTGATCATCTGGGTTCTTTTGGTATTGAAGAAAAGCCTTCACCGAGGAATATTGATTACCTGGTTGCTGAGATTAACGAAACTTCTCCGAGGTTAGGCTCTTTGCTCAAGGCTTTGTCGCGTTTGGTTCTTACACCGACGATGGTTTCGGGCGGTATTAAGTCCAACAGTGTGCCCGAAGAGATTAAGTTAACCTGCGATATTCGTACCTTGCCGTTTCAGGATGAAACCTATGTTCGCCGTCAACTTGATCAGGCCTTCGATGGAATCGAAGGCCTGGAGTATGATATCGATTACATGTCTGTGCCGAATTCTTCGGATTTTGAGACTGAGTTAACTGACTCGATTAGAAATGCTCAAAGGGCTGCTATTGGTCGTGATGATATTCGTTGGATTCCGGCAATCAGTAATGGTTTTACCGACTCTCGATTTACACGTGACTTAGGCATTATTACGTATGGCTTTACGGGGTCACATCCTGACGATGATCCGATGTTGGCTCGTGCTCATGGTACTGATGAATCTGTGGGGATAGCATCACTGATTAGTGGAACTCGTAGTATGCTGGCACTTGCCTACGACCTATGCGGTGGTCAATGAGCAGGGACAAAATTTACGTAGAAATGCTGAAGCTGAGATTACTAATTTTGCCGGTCAATGGAGCATGATTTTCAATAACTCAAGCATTAATGTTAGCGCGTGGTTGATCAATGAATGATAAGCAAACCCCGAACGTTCTTTTCATAATGGCCGATCAAATGAAGGCATCTATTTTGAAGATGTATTCGGATATAGGAATCGATGCCCCAGGACTTGAGCGTTTAGCTGCCGAAGGGGTTCGTTTTGAAAATGCGATCACGCCTCATCCCCTTTGCGTCCCAGCGCGAACATCGATTATGACTGGTCGCTACCCGCATTCAACGGGTTGTAGGCGCAATGAAACATTGATGCCAGAAAATCAACAGC
>CAJWJL010000224.1:0-3413 GCA_913042135.1 uncultured Chloroflexota bacterium
ACCCACTCCACTACCGGCTCCCGTGATCACCGCAACCCTATCTCTGTTCATAAGGGTCTCCACTCCTTTTAGAAAGTTTTCTTGTCAAGCGGAGAGTATATTCCTGGCAGCGATTGAGGACAAGCCAAGTCTTATATGAGCGACCTATCTTGCTAATCGGCATCGGTTTTGACCCTACGTTGGACAATTCACATATGCAGATTTTCAAATTACAACCTGAATCATACAACTAACGTTCAGAGTATTTAGTTGGCAGGCGACAAACAGAGAGTGTACGCAACGGACGATTTAGAAGTTTGTCTCGTTTTCCAAGCCAAGGAATAAACTAATAACTCTAGGAAATCAAGCTGATCCCCAGCACATCAACTGCCACAGATCAAAATAAACACATCGATCGGTAGTTGTCACGGCGATGAAACGTCTATTCATATCTTTAGGTCGTTGTTATACAGTTCACCCATTATGCTCGACGTTCCGGCTGGGGGAATAACAACGGTCACTGTTAGCGTTGGCATATTGGTTTTTACAACTATTATTCGGCTCCGTGGCTAACCAACTCCTAAGTGACGCCACGCAATGGGTATGAAAGGGAATCGTGAATGTCAGAAAATTACGAGGTTGAAATGTTGTTGGATATTAAAACACCCATGCGAGACGGCGTTAATCTTTCAACCGACATCTACTTACCAAAGGCCGATGGTCCGTTTCCGGCTATCTTGATGAGGACTCCATATAGCAATAACGGTGACGATATCGTAAAAACAGCGATTGGATATGCAAATCGTGGCTATGCCTGCGTGATGCAAGACGTGCGTGGCAGATGGGATTCTGATGGTGATTATTACCCGTTCCATCAGGAAGCGAAAGATGGTTATGACACCCAAGAATGGCTTGGTGAACAAACTTGGTGCAACGGAAATATTGGAATGGTAGGAGGATCGTATCTCGGTGGAGTGCAATGGCTAAGCGCACCCCTTAAAAGCAAATATCTCAAAGCCATAGCACCACGGGTTATGTGTACAGATTACTATAGAGGACTGGTTCATCCCGGTGGTACTTTCCAGTTAAACGTCATGATGACATGGGGCATGCGAACCAGCGGCCGGACAGCACAAACCATTGACTACCACAACTGGACCAAGGCATTTCACTCTCTACCACTCGCCGACCTAGGAGGCAGTACAGGGCGCAACATGCCTTTCTGGCAGGACTGGCACGAACATGAGAACGATGATGAATATTGGGACGAAGTTAACACAGAACGTCGCTTCTGCGATATCGAAGTCCCGGCCCTGATTATGGGTGGCTGGTACGACCTTTATGCCCCTGATGCTTTTGATAATTTCAACGGAATGCGTGAACAAGGGGGATCTAAACTAGCGCGCCAGAGCAGACTCATAATGGGGCCATGGCCACACAGACTGAGTCAATCGACAAAAACTGGAGACATAGACTTCGGAGCACCATCCAAAATAGACCTTGATGCTCTTGAACGTAGCTGGTTAGATCGCTGGCTGCGAGATGAAAACAACGGAATCGAGAACGAAGCACCTTTACGCCTGTTCATAATGGGTACAAATGAGTGGCGTGACGAACATGAATGGCCTCTGGCACGCACAGACTGGCAACACTGGCATCTACACTCAGATGGCAGCGCAAACACTGCACATGGCAATGGAACACTTTCATTAGTAAAAGCAGGTAAAGAACAGCCTGACAGGTTTTCATATAACCCTGAATATCCTGTCCAAACAATCGGTGGAAACAATTGCTGCTCTCCCGATATCGTGCCATGGGGACCATATGATCAACGCCCAGTCGAAAGCCGTAGTGACGTGTTGTGTTTCACCACCGATCCTATGCCAAGTGATTTTGAAGTAACTGGACCGATCAAACTCAAAATGTACGCGTCAACAAACTGTTTAGATACGGACTGGACTGCAAAAGTGGTGGACGTTTCACCAGACGGTTACGCAAAAAACCTTTGTGACAATATCATCAGGGGCCGTTACAGACAGGGCTTTCAGAAACAGAACCTGCTAGAACCCGGGCAGGTTTACGAATATGACATAGATATAGGTGTCACGGCTAATGTATTCAAAGCCGGTCACCGAATAAGACTCGAAGTTTCCTCTTCAAATTTCCCGCGATTTGATCGCAACTTAAACACTGGCAACCGGACCGGTTATGATTCAGAAATGCGCGTTGCAAACCAAATGGTGTTTCATTCAGACAAGTACCCATCACATTTGATTCTTCCTGCCGTGAAGCAGACATAGGCATGACCACCGTAGTGACTGGAGCTGGAGGATTCATTGGCAGTGTCCTAGTGCGCGAGCTTGTTGCTAGAGGTCGTTCAGTTAGGGCTATCGTCCGATCCAACAAAAAAGCGCTTGAAGAACTTGACATAGAGATTGTCACGGCCGACATAAGGGATTCATCTTCACTTGACAGGGCACTTGCGGGAGCGGAATCAGTGTTCCACCTTGCATCAGTAATCTCTTTATCGGGAGATCGATCTGGTAGTGTGCCCGAAATCAATATCGATGGTGCAAGAAATGTCGCTGCTGCTGCGCTTAAAAACGGTGTAAAAAAATTTATCCACTGCAGCTCGATTCATGTGTTTGACCTGAAAGAGCATGGCAAAACAATCAATGAAAATACGATCCGAGTCACTACGGATTCGCCTGTTTACGATCGGACAAAATATGCAGGAGAAACAGCGGTAAGAGATCTCATTAAAATGGATCTCCCTGCGGTAGTTATTCACCCAACTGGGGTGATCGGCCCCGGAGACCACCGACCGTCGCGTATGGGTCAGGTACTGCTCGACCTATCTTCCAAAAAACTTCCTGCACTAATTCCCGGAGGATTCAACTGGGTCGATGTACGTGATGTATGTGCTGGTGCTCTAGCTGCAGAGGAATTTGGACGGATAGGAGAGAGTTACATCCTTTCGGGTCAATGGCATTCAACTCGTCAACTAGCAACCTTTGGTGAGGAAATTACAGGGACACCCCCACCAACCTTGGATCTGCCGATATGGTTAGCCCAAGGTATAGCGCCTGCAGGAAGCCTGTTAGGAAAAATAACCAGCAAGGAATATCGATTAAATTCAGATACAGTGTCAGCCCTGAGGGCAGCCCGCACCATCTCTTCAGCAAAAGCTGAAACAGAACTGGGATTCAAATCACGCCCTATAAGGGATTCGGTGCATGATGCTTACAAATGGTTTGAGAAAATCGGATTATTGAAAAAGCCGCTGCTACATAAAAATGGATTAAGTTCTTGACAGAACTCGACTTTCACAGATGGGCGGTGTGGTCACAATTAATCATTGCGACCATAACATTTATTAGTGTGATTTTTGTAGTTGCCCCATATGGACGTTACGAACGCAGTGGGTGGGGGTG
>CAJWJL010000225.1:0-3321 GCA_913042135.1 uncultured Chloroflexota bacterium
CAAACTAGAGAAATTGTTACTATAGATTCGTTCCAAAAAAGTCATGCTGTCAGGACCAACGATTTCAAATTTCCCAAGAGTTGCAACGTCAGCAAGACCAACATTGTTTCGAACCGATATAACTTCTCGGTTCACTGCCTCTTGAGCACTTTCACCGGGGCGCACATAGCATTCTGCGCGCAACCAAGCACCAGCATTTATCCAAACAGCACCTGCCTCTTCATGAAGTTTGTGAGCTGCGGTACGTCGCATTGGATGCGTAACATGTTCATCTAGTAGGCCAGCGATGGCTGACATCGACGTTGGTACGACTGGAGGTCTGAAGCGTGTTGTTCCTACTTGATGGACAGCCTCACCCCGGGACTTTGCAATTAAATCGATACCATTCACATTACCTAGCTTTCCTTGATCTGTGCCCATGCCCAGAGTTGTATATCGCTTAACATGCTCGATTGAGCGGTAGCCTTCACGTACCGCGAGGCTCATGTCCGCGGCCGTAACATCATTTTGGAAATCTACAAACGCTGAGCTTGCTTGAGAATGACGTAACATCGGAAGTGCAGCGTCTTCACTTGCAAGAGGATCGTCTCCATCTAAAGTGGGTGACCATGAGGGACCTGACTGATACCCTAAGTTGGAAGCTACTAACTGCCCAGTCACATAACCGTTAACTAGACAATTCTGAAGTGACTCATCGCCACCGCATAGGCCAACCGCCTCGAAATCGTTTTCATGTGTGTCTGGTAAGAACACCCCGCGAGATTTCTCCCAGACTGCTTTGCCGCCAGTATGGACTGATAGATTGATTGTCGGAGAAAGCCCGCCACTCATCGCCAGCAAGTCACAGTCCAACCACTCCCGGCGCTGCCCGCTCGTGGACTGAACAAGTACTCTGTTTAGATTCAGTCGACCTTTTGTATTACGCACTGTCGATTGCCACCGTATGGGAATCCCTATTTCTGAGGTTGCCTTTTCCCATGGGCCAAAGCATTCAGTACGGCTATCGACTATGGTGACTATTTCAGCCGAGGTTTTTGAAATGTCTGCGGCAGTTCGGTGTCCAATGGAATTGTTTGTAAAAATGACGATATGCTTGCCGGCGAGTACGCCGTAGCGGTGTAAGTATCCGCTCACGGCAGTTGCGAGCATGATGCCCGGTCGATCGTTGTTGGGAAATACGAGCGGCCGTTCCAGAGCACCGGTAGCCATGATCATGTGCTTCGATCGAATTTTCCAGAAACGATATCGAGGAATTCGTTCTCCGGGAAGATCGGGAGAATCGCGCAGGGTTTCAATCATAGTGATAAAACCGTCTTCATATCTGCCGATAACCGTGGTATTTGGAACTACAGTAACATTTGGCAGTGACTTCAGCTCATCGATCGTTCGCTCCGCCCATTCATAAGCGATTGTTTCGTTGATCGTGTGATTCTCACCAAGAAGGCCTAATCCAAACCATGGATTTTCATCAGCCAAGATGACTCTAGCTCCAGCGCGTCCGGCTGCAAGGGCACTTGCGAGTCCAGCGCCTCCGCCACCGGCAACCAGTACATCGCAATGTGCGTGGGTTTGCGTCGAAAAGTCCGTGTCCGGCGTCTCAGGGACGTTACCTAGTCCGGCCATACGGCGAATCATTCGTTCATAAAAATGCCAGGCGCCGGATGGACCCATAAATGTCTTGTAGTAAAAACCAGCTGGTAGTAGTGGAGAAAAATAACTGGTCACTGCACCTAAATCAGTTTCCAAAGACGGCCAGTGGTTTTGCGACTTAGCAGACAGACCCTCATAGATTCGAACCATAGTCGCTCGACTGTTAGGCTCGATCCCGGTTGGCCGTTCGATCGATACAAGAGCATTGGGTTCTTCTGAACCTATACCAATCAGTCCGCGTGGGCGGTGGTATTTGAAACTCCGACCAACCAGCCGAATCTGATTTGCAAGCAGTGCGGCGCCCAGGCTTTCCCCGTCAATGCCGTGCAGCACCTTATCGTTGAATCGAAATTTGACCTTTGGGTTGCCGGCGGTAAGTCCGTAGCCCAGTACTCTCATTGATTCAACAGAACTTGTCATTGTCGACCTACAAGTTTTGTTCGGTCGCTGGTGACACTGATTTAATCTCATGAGTGACGGTGTGTCTCTCAATCTTTAGCCAGCGACGGCAGCCATACCGGTGGAACCAATATTCTTTGTGCCAACCCTTTGGGTTATCCCGAAGAAACATATAGTCAGCAACATCTTGAATATTGTCGTCCTCTTTCGGATTGATAAGAGTTGCATCACCACCAAAGCCAAATTCGTCTTCAGGTCGGGGGCCACAAAATGGACATGAAATGAGTAACATCAGTGCGCCTGTCTGTGCGGGGTATTGCCACTACCCTGTTCACTCAACAATCGACCCGTACGAAATCGCTCAAGGTTAAATTCGGCGTTCAATGGATGTGGTTCATCGTCAACTATAGTGTGAGCAAAACACCAGCCGGCTCCAGGAATAGCCTTAAACCCACCAATACACCAACCACCATCAATGTACAGGTGCTTAACCGGTGTTTTACCGATGATTGGTGACCCATCCATTGTCATATCCATGACGCCGGCCCATGTTCTCATCAATCTTAGGCCTCGTAAGCGCGGAAACATGCTTATAGCACCCGAGACAACCTCCTCAATTTTGGGCCAGGTACCACGCTGAGAATATGAGTTGTAACCATCGATACCCCCACCAATCAGAAGTTCTCCTTTGTCGGTTTGGCTTATATAGCAATGTAATGCTGAAGAGGCTACAGCAGTATGGAGGAATGGTTTTACAGGTTCTGTCACCATGGCCTGAAGCAAGTGGGTTTCTATGGGTAATTTCAATCCCGCCAGACGAGCTACTTCACTCGTATGGCCAGCGACACAAATGCCGATTTTGTCGCACCTAACGTTGCCTTTGGAAGTCCGTACACCAGTGACGACATTCATATCGACATCAATATCGGTAACTTCGCAATTCTCAATAATATTTACGCCTAGTCCACTGGCCGCTCGCGCAAATCCCCAGGCAACTGCATCATGACGCGCAACACCGGCTCGTCTTTGAATCACCGCACCGGTAATTGGGAACCGGGCATCTGAATCATAATTCAGGTCCGGTACCATGACCTTTAGTTGTTCGCGTGTAAGCGTATCGCTATCGATATTGTTCAGACGAAGGGCGTTGTAACGGTTGGTTAAGGCTTCCATATCGTGAAAACTATGACAAAGCTGGACAACACCGCGCTGAGAGAACATCAAGTTAAAATTTAGTTCTTGGGTAAGGTTTTCCCATAACTTCAAGGAGTG
>CAJWJL010000226.1:0-3285 GCA_913042135.1 uncultured Chloroflexota bacterium
CGGATAATAAGGTCGGGAACTCCTATCCCGGCCATGACCCGTGCTGCCAGTGAATGAATGGGGCCAATATCTGTTGCCACCCGTGGAGTCATGGCTGACACGCTTAGGGCTGTTGTTGCTAAAAGACACGCGACAACGACACCACAAATCCTTCTTAGCACCGGGGCCCTACAAAAACCTGTCGCCTGGCATATAGGCTTCTGCGGAAATCTCATATGTAATATTATAACATATCAAATCTGGTCTGACCGAAATTAAATTGATGGATTAAACTGCAAGGTGTGATCAAGGAAGCTCAATACCCATGACGTCTTTGGATAATTCGGCACGACCCTTTGGCTCGCGAAACCTGTTTGGGTCTAGCCAAGAACTTTTGTTCGGCGGATTGCCAACATTTATGCGTCGGCAATATTCACGTGAACTTAGCGATGTTGATATCGCAGTTGTAGGCGTGCCTTGCGATCTGGCTACCAGTTTCAGACCGGGGGCGCGATTTGGACCATCTGCTATTAGAAAAGCCAGTATAGATATGGCCTGGTGGGACAAGCAATTTTTCTGGGATTTTAATCCTTTTAATCGCCTAGCGATTGTTGACTATGGCGACGTACAGTATGAGTATGGCGATCCTGCTGATATGGTTGAAAAGACACAAAGTCAGGTGGCAGGAATTCTCGAACACGGAAGTGAGGTGTTATGCCTGGGTGGTGATCATTTTATTTCCTTGCCTGTTATTCGGGCACATGCAGATGTACATGGCCCATTATCACTAGTGCATTTTGATGCCCACACCGACACTGACAGCCACGGCAATACCTATGATCACGGGTCAATGTTTTATCATGCAGTCGAAGAAGGTATCGTTGACCCTGAACGCTCTGTTCAGATTGGCATTCGAACCGAGTACGATAAAAATGCTGACCGGTTTGTCGTTTTATCTGCACCCTGGGTGCATGATCATGGAATCGTGGCAACTATTGAAGAGATTCGACGTGTCGTCGCTGACAATAAAGCATACCTAACATTCGATATCGACTGTCTGGATCCTGCTTTTGCACCCGGCACAGGAACGCCAGTGGTTGGAGGCTTATCTTCTGCTCAGGCCCTGGCCATCATGAGAGGCCTGACCACAATCAATTTCATAGCTATGGATGTGGTGGAAGTGGCTCCCGCCTACGACACCAGTAGTATTACCGCATTTGCAGCTGCCCAACTCACATTAGAATATCTTTGCTTGAAAGCCTTTTCGCGAACTGATGTCGTATAACGGTATCGGCAATATCTCCCAGGGTCGATTTTCCCTCCTAGAGCTGCCAGCAATCTCCAGGCAATTTGACCTCAGTTGTTAACGGCTGTTCTGGATTGAAGGTTCTTTCGGAATATACTCCACACACTTCGTGCAACGCTAAACTTAAGCCTTAGGCGATTTGCAACGAAACCTATCGCATTTCTTACGCCGGTAGTGCTGCGGTCTGTGGCACTTGATCATCTCCGGATTAACCAGGTGCGCTCCAGTTTCCATTGTAGCTAGATGGATTTCTTTTCAATTCGATAGAGAATTTCTAACGAATTCAGTTTGCGCTTTGACCTTTGGTTAACTGCTATTAGCACTGCAATAGCCACTCTATTTAAATTTAACTCGACCCAGAATTTTATTTTTATCCGAGCGTGGCAAATCGGTACCTGCGTAATACATCAGTTCTGCTCGGAAGAACCGCTGCTGTCGATTAGGGGAAAGGTGAGCCGTCTGCGATGGGGCGGGGTTTTCCTTCCCAATTCTGACTTGGAAGTCGACTGTACTGGACGATGTCGTCGCCGTATCTGATGAATCGGTATACACGTTTTGAGTCCAGTGAAAGTTCGGTGTCCAGAAGGAATTCGAGGTCATCACCAAAACTGCCTTGATTCACCTCGTGCACGAGTCTCGCCTCACCGGTAAAACGTGAACCAAAGTTGAAATCATAATCATCAAAGTAGAAAACACAACCTGATGGAAGGATCGGAAGGAGACGTTCAAAGACCGTCTTTGTTGATCCGTAATAATCACAGTCTACCCAGACCAGGATCGGCTTTTGCACCTTGAACTGCTCGATAACTTCAGGGGTCATACTATCTTCAAAATACCCTCGGTGAATCCGGTAGTTCTTATAACCTTTTCCGTCGCAGTATTCCTTCATGGTCTCGAAGTCTCCCTTGTACTGACCTTGCTGCCAGTCGGGGCCTGTCAGACCTTTGTCCTCGAGATCTTCGGAGAGCCGGAGGCCTTCGAATGAGTCGAACGCGTGGACAGTAACTTCCTCTTCCATTCCAAGGTACCGTGTGGCGTAAAGCATCTTGGCGAACGAGTAACCATTTGCGGTGCCCATCTCAAGAATCGCGAAAGAACCGCTGTAGGTGCGCTTCACTTCTTTCAGAACAGTATAGATCTGGTCTACCCGGTAGAAGCTGAAAACAAACTTGCGGAAGACACGGCGGGGTGCAGCTACCAAATTCAGGTACACGAACGTCTTGAGGAAATCGCCCGGGAAGCACTTGCCGAACCACCGGAGGGCGGTTATGAATGGAGTTCTATCAGGTAATCGGTTCAATGATTTTCCTTATTACTTGTGCGCAGTGGCATACAAAGCTTAACCTCACGCTCTCGTGCGAAGGTCGGATTATAACTATTGAAGATCCCGTATGCGCAAGAAGACTAAGGCCTTTTACTTGGGTCCAGCCGCAAGTCGTGTCGCCAGCGTCAAATTCAGAGATGTCCTAACAAACAATGGGCTGGAAATAAAAGAGCCTGCTGCAAGTGAACGGTTCCGCCTGCTAAGACCGACACACCACTTCAAAATTCAACGTGATTCAGAGCTGGGTAGCCTCCCACGACTGACACCTTGCCGACACCCTCCGAAGGGCCACCGAGTACTTCTCCTTCTCTGGGGAGCATAAGTAAAATAAAAGCCCTTTTCCCTCAAGTCGACAACTATTGAAGAACCGTTTCCAACGTTTCCCGCCCGGAGCACAGCAAAACTTACCCGGTTCGTGATTTTCGAATTGCCGAGGACTCTCAATAGGTACTCACAACAACAATGACATTACTCCACCTGATAGCGTGCTACCGCCTCGTCATCCCATGCGATACCATTTCCGACAGTAGTCGGTACTTGCACCTTGCCGCCGGAAGCAACTATAGGGTCTCGAATTACCGGGCTGGCCCAGTCGACATACTCAAGCCAGTGGGCGTTGTCGGTCGTGGCCATAAGGTGAATGCTGATCTCTGGGAAAAGGTGAGTAGATATAGGA
>CAJWJL010000227.1:0-3281 GCA_913042135.1 uncultured Chloroflexota bacterium
AAGCATTTCCAGCCTCTTGTATAGGTGCCTTCAATCGGGTTCCTGCAACATTGTCGATCGGATCGTAATGGCCCCAAAGTGATCCATGATCAACGTTTATCGACTCGGCAAGATCAGCTGCAACGATCACAAAACGGTTTTCAGTAACGTAATTAGCCCATTTGATGATTTCCGAAATAGCCCGACGGGTACCTTTGACCGCCCCGGGTTCCTCGAAAAGCGCTATGCCAATATCCTTCTTCTCCCCCGTCACAGGATTCGCAGCGGTAACCGTGGTTGCCTCTGTTGGAAGGTTTTTCACCAACAATCGATCGTCCAGAAAAGGATCGGAGTTCGGATCCACACGCAGCGGAAGGTTGTCGTTCACCTGGTCACCAATCTCGACTAGGCGCTCGGCAAGCCAATCCCCAAGATCGTTCTTTTCAAGAACAGACATAGCGATATCAATATTCGTTTTAAGCTGGAGAAGTCTTTCGCGGTCGTCCGAAACTGCACCGGACCGAATTCCTTCAAAAGTTACACCGTACTTACGCTCAAACGACTCTGCAAGAGCCTGAAAATATTCTCCATTCATCGGCATACCATATGCATGACTGGCATGGTCAACCACTTGGGTCACCCCACCTGGAAGCATCCCGTCTTTAGCCCCCGGCCAAAACCCTTTTACGGTCTTACCAACTACCATCATCGGGCGACGGTCATCCTCATCCCAGTCTTCCATGGTCTTTAAAGCCCCGACGACTTGATCATAATTTGTGGCATCATCCACCTTAAACACGTTCCATCCGTATGATGACCACTGATCCTCTATTCGATAGGTATCTTCTTTTACAACACTGCCCAGAAGCTCATCATCGATACCCGCGTTGTTATAAGACATCAGCACTCTCAGTCGTTTGCCAACTCTCTGCGCTACCGCCTGAGTCTTAAACTCCTGTGAATGTCCTGATGTGAGAGCAAATTCTCCTTCAATTGCAATTATCTTCAGAGATGGATCGGCTCCCATCATGTCCCAGAAAGCCGCTTTGCCCGCTGCTGTAGCTATCCCAATTCCCGAAGGACCACCATTTACATCGTTGGTCAAGTCGGTTGTTTCTGAATGCCCTGACAAAGCCCTTATCCCACGAATCTTAGCCTGAGCCATCGCGGGGTGGTCCGCTAGATCATTTTCCTCCAAGATAGTTGCTAATGCGCCTGCACCGCGACGAAATCCAAGAGCATCTATTGAAAGCATTGACGCCTTCGAATCAGCTTTATATCGATCATCACCCGTTATGGCATGCTTTCGGGAAAGCGCTTCGCCCATGATCATCCAAAGAGCATAAGTCGCCGGAGCGTTATGCCCGCCAGCCAGCATGAACTTATCTGCAAACGGATGCTTTGGTCGACGATAATCAAATGTCATACCGCCATTTTCAGGACCCGCCAGATGAGTGGCTACCGTATAAGGCATGTACGCTGTCGGTCCTCCAAAGTGGCCAGTCTGATGATAATTACACATCAATACAAATGTCATTGATGCAAGAAAGCCAACATCCTCAAGACGTTCCCGGTCATATGAAGGAATATCAACTGTTCTAGGGCTGGATACTTGGTTGAGAGAGGCAGAATGAATGGTGACGGCTGAACTACCGCTGGCTGACATACGTTTTATTACTCCATTCGAATGGTTAGGGGATACAAATTACAAGCGTGTCCGAGGGCGACAGAATATCTGTGAAAACCTTCGCACGCCAGCCCGAAATGATCTCATCCGAGTACTATCAGTGCGAGATATTTCAAATTACCTAGTTAAGAGCAAACCTTAGCCATTCGGTAGGCAGACCAGAGAGTAGAAATATGAACGATAACTCGTTGCGCCAAACCGGTCAAAATTACATTAACGGAAAATGGCAAGACTCTATTTCTGGTCAAACATACCCAATAACAAATCCTGCCAAAACTTCTCAAATCGTCGGGGAGTTCCAGTCCAGCCTCCCACAAGATGCAGAAAACGCTATTGCTGCAGCAAGTGGCGCCTTTAAAAATTGGAGCAACATGCCTGCGCCGCAACGGGGGGCGATTCTGTATAAAGCACTCGACATCATGGATCGGCGTGCAGGCGAAATGGCAGAGACGATAACACTTGAAGAGGGCAAGCCAATCGCTGATGCACTTGGGGAAGTGAAACGTGCAATGAATATCATCGAATATTCAGCCGGTGAAGGACGCCGATTGCATGGTTATACAACACCCTCTGAACTGCCAGACACGGTTGCATACACAATGAAGCGTCCTATCGGGGTGGTAGCTCTCATCACACCATGGAATTTTCCGTTAGCAATTCCCGCATGGAAGCTTGCACCCTGCTTAGTTTCTGGAAACACTGTTGTTTACAAGCCAGCTTCCGGAACGCCACTTTCTGCAGTAAAGCTAGTTGAAATATTCGAAGAGGCTGGACTACCACCCGGGGTATTAAACCTGGTCACAGGACCAGGGGGATCCGTAGGAAACACTTTGGTAGAGGATCAGCGTGTCAAAGGTATATCCTTCACAGGCTCAACCGGAATCGGTACCGAAATCACCGCGAGGGGTTCCGAGTTACTCAAAAAAGTTCAGTGCGAAATGGGCGGAAAGAACGCTGCAATAATTCTTAATGACGCAGATCTAGAAAAAGCAGTCCCTGGAGTGGTTCAAGGGGCTTTTGGCTCAACTGGACAACGGTGCACGGCTACATCAAGGGTGATCGTCGAAAATGGAATCTACGACGAGTTCATGGAAACATTAATTAATCAGACCAAAGCCTTATCTATTGGTAATGGTATGGATGAATCCAATGATGTGGCGCCACTCTCAAGTCAGAACCAGCTCGATACCGTTCTTAGTTACATTGGGGTAGGCACAGAAGAAGGTGCACGCCTGACATTTGGAGGACATCAACTCCAGGATGACGAGTTTGCTGATGGATATTACATTGAGCCAACGATCTTCACAGATGTAGATCGTAAAATGCGCATTGCTAAAGAAGAAATCTTTGGCCCAGTTTTAAGCGTGTTCAAAGTATCAAATTTAGAAGAAGCGGTGGATATCTCTAACGACGTAGATTTTGGGCTTTCTTCATCGGTTTACACACGTGATCTCGTTCAAGCCTACAAATATATAAATACCGCTGAAACAGGAATGGTTCACGTAAATGCTCCAACGCTCGGCGGGGAGGTTCACCTGCCATTTGGAGGTCTTGGATCCTCAGGGACAGGACAACGAGAGCAAGGAACAGAAGGCTTTGATTTTTTCACCGAAAC
>CAJWJL010000228.1:0-3234 GCA_913042135.1 uncultured Chloroflexota bacterium
CTCTGTAGCAGGAGTTGACACTTCCTCAACTATTTTCCACTATAGCCCGGGGACTGGTGAAACTGTTTTGTCAGAAGCAGGCCTGCAAATCAGTCTGGGTATAGGTACTGATCGAGGAGTGAGGGGTGTTGTGCGGGCTTCATCCGGTACTGTTCCTGTTCTAATTAGCCAGACAGCGCTGGAGTCTAATGATCTTGTCGCCGGTAGCGAAACAGTGATTAATGTATTCAACCGGTCTGTTCCTGTACGGGTAGTAAATGCGGTTGAATACTTCCCAACTCTTGAACCAGGTGATGGCGGTTTTGTCGTTGCTGATATCCAGCAACTTTGGAAGCACCTGGCGTTGAGCAGTGCTAATTCTGCCGGGGTTTCGGCTGAAATATTTGTCGGATTAGTTGACTCAAACGACACTAATTTAATTGATTCTGTTTCATCGGAAATCGGTGGTTTACATAGCGTTTCCAGCCGTGAAGAAATCCGGCGGATGTCCGTGGTCACACCATTGGCCGTTGCTGGCTGGCAGGGCGCTTCCATCGTTACTGGCTTAATTGCGACTTTACTCGCCTTAATGGGTTTTTTGACGTTTGGTTCAATGCGTCCGGCTGTTGATGAATTTAATCTAGCCGTACTCAAGGCCCTTGGTATGTCGAAATCGGGTTTCATATTAATAACCTTTTTGGAACAACTATTGGTGCTGGTTTTCGGAGTTGTGGCTGGTGTCGCTTGCGGCTTCTTTATGGCTCGGATAGCTGTCGACGCGGCTTCTCAAACTGATATGAAAGTTAATGCATTGCCACCGGTTGTATTTTCTACAGATTGGTTATATCTCGGGGGATTTGTATTTGCTCTTGTGCTCTTGTCGACCGTGATTTTTATTGTGGACGTATTTTTTCTAAAGCGGATCAGAGTTGTGGAAACCATCAGAATCTCGGGGCAAAGTGGCTGATATGGGTATAAGCGATTTCCTCACATTTGTCGGGCGTCGAGTGCGTTCTCATTGGTCGATACTTACAGTGGTTTCAATAGGGGTTATCGCGGCAGTCGCAACGATTGCGGCCAGTGTGCTTTATTTTGATTCTCTTGGTGATGTGGCGCTTGCTAGAGAAATAGCTAAAGGCGAGGGCTTAGACCACGATATTGTTATTTCTGGGCGCAACGTCGATGTTGATTCAGTCAGAAACAAACGAATTATTGAACTTGTTAACACTTCGGTAGATGAGTTTGCTTCTCCGATTGTCACTGGGCTGACCTTGAACTATGGATCTCCGACTTTGTTGATAGCTGAACAACAGCCTGGAGGTTTCACAGCGTCCTCTTCGTGGCGTTCGGTTTTGATCAATTCTTCCGACTTGGAGGGTAAATCGATTCTTACTGCCGGTACCTGGGCCTCAGATGAGGTCATCACCGATGCAGTGGGCGGGATAACGATCCAGGCAGCAATTGAAAATAGTGTTGCAGGCGACTTTGGGATCGGTCTCGGAGACAGTGTCGTCATTTCACCATTTTGGGAAGATCTAAACGATTCTATTACCGTTCAGATTTCTGGTATTTACGAACGTGCCGAACCCGATCACGAATTTTGGGTAAACGTCGATGATCAATTTGGATTGAGTGATGTTGATTTAGATTTTCTTGCGTTTTATCCCCACCCTGAAGTCTTTGAATCTCAGGTTGGACCTTATTTCCCAAGGATGACAGTCAGGTACTTCTGGCGATTCCATGTCGACTCGTCACGAGTGCATGCCGCGCTCGTGCCTGATCTTCTTTCTGGTTTTGACAGTTTAAAAGCTAAATTACAGGCTGAAATCTCTAACTATTCTCAGACGGCTCCACTTGAGGACGTCCTTAGACGTAATCAACAGCAAACATTTTTTAGTCGCCTGCCGATGACAGTGGTCTTTTCCGTTATCGCCGCTGTAGTTCTTTATTTTGTGGGAGCGATGTCGATTTTATTGGTTGAAACCCAGCGTGATGACATAGCTCGGTTACGTACCAGGGCTGCTACTCCCAGACAGGTTGTCGGAGCTTTTGTAGTCGAGGGGGCTGTGATAGGAATTTTGTCCATAGTAATTGGACCTCCGATAGCGGCTTTTGTTGTCCATTGGATGGGTGTAATTCCTTTTTTTAACGACTTGAATGGTGGTTCACCGTTACCAGTACGACTGGGTCAAATAACATACCTCGTTTCGGTTATTACAGGTTTGGCAGGGTTTCTCTCTATGGTCATACCGGCCTCCATGGCTGCCAAAAAGACCGTGGTGAGTAGTGTTAGAGAATCGACGCGCCCCAGTCCGCAAAATGTGATGCAACGCTACTATCTCGATGTTGTGTTGTTTGCTCTGCTTTTAGCTTTCGCTTCGCAGTTAACGACGGAGGGTTCGTTTGTTGACATCCCTAACTTGGGCTCAGCCGAAGCTGACAAGATAAACGTTGCGATGCCGGCACTTGTTTTAGCGTTTGGAGGTTTTGTTGCTTTACGCGCTTTTCCCGCGCTGGTAGAGGTAGTTGCTAGGGTGACTTCCCTTCCTCGAGTTTCGAGTTTTATTTCGCCCGCAATTACATTGGTCCTCTGGCAAATGGCTCGAAATCCAAGACACTATTCAAGGCTGTCATTGCTAATGATCCTCACTGCAGGTCTCGGAGTATTTGCATCAAGTTTCGCTGCGACTCTCCACACGAGCGCCGCCGATCGCGCTAAATATCAGTCAGGAGCTGACCTGCGTGTTAACGGTGTTTCATATACGAATCGATTCGAGGCGGGCAGGGTTTTCAGTAATGTTGCAGGTATCGGCGGAGTTGAGTTATCTTCCCCTGCATTTCGTGCCGCTGGAGTTGATCTTTCTGCAAAGGCTGGAAGTACCTTTACGTATTTAGGAGTAGATCCTGATTCGATGGCAGATATTGCTTGGGTGCGTGATGATTTTTCTTCCATATCTCTATCTGAACAAATGGATCTTCTGGCAGGATCCCGAACTGGAATTCCACTTCCTGAAGACACAGTTTTTGTGACCGCTAAGGTCCGCCCGACCGCTCGGCGTGCTGACTCGCGCGTCGCAGCACGGCTGAGTGATTCTACCGGTCGATTGTTCACATTAAATCTAGGATCGTTGTTGCCACGATCAGCTGCAAAAATAACTTCGGTTAAGGATATTAATAAGGCTTTCCTTGACACAGTTGGCCCTGGTGATGGTGCCTCACCGCTTCATATGGCGGTGCTGACAGGCAATAAAGAGA
>CAJWJL010000229.1:0-3164 GCA_913042135.1 uncultured Chloroflexota bacterium
CAACGACCAGCCAGCGATGTCAACGATCCGGTCACCTGTCCTATCAGACTAAAACAAAGTTCACGAACTTAAGGATGTGACTGGAAGTTATTCAGGCTGGTACCCTGAGCATCATCGAACGAGAACAACCACTCATGAGTACTGAACAGTGAAGCCAACAGTAGTAACTCCATTGTCCTCCCAATAAAACGAGAGAATCCCACCGTTATAGGTGGGAAACTCTTAGAAATTCAAAATTGATTGGGAGGTACGTAGTAGAATAATCCCTGTATTAATAGGCTGAAGTGCGTTTTCGAGTGCGTGGCTACGAACCACGAGGTCGGGAGTTCGAATCTCTCCGGGCGCGCCAATCAATTAAACACTTTACGGTGTTAACCCTCCATGACCGTCCGTTTCAAATCGAATCCTCCCGTTGGTGACGAATCGCAGGTGGCAAAACGATTTAACGGCAGTCATCTTAGGGTGTGGACGACCACTGATGAACAGCGCAGTGTGGAATACGTTTTGGCGTGGCTGAAGAGCCGTAAAGTACTGTTTAAACGCTCATGCCGCCAGCTTACACACTAGTAGCGTTCTTCGTAGCTTTACGAATACGAATCAAGCAGATGATCGGGCGTCTCAAAATCAGACGCCGATTCGAAGCATTACCGATCAACCGTAGGGAGTATCGTGTTTTCTCGCAACATCGGGAGGACGGGATCATCGATCATCTCCTGGAGAGCATGGGTGTTGATTCGGGCACGTTTGTTGAGTTTGGATTTTCTGCGGAGCAATGCAATTGCCTGAACCTGGCAGTCAACAGAAAGTTCACGGGCGTTTTTGTTGATGGTTCACCCAAGAAATGTGCGGCTGCGAAGAGGGCTTATCGCTGGTTGAGGCTAAAGAACGTCCAAGTGCTTCACTCATTCCTGACTACTGAAAACCTCAATTCAGTAATAATGGGTAGCGGAATACCTCACGATGTGGACGTGCTTTCTATAGACGTTGATGGAAACGACTTCTGGTTCTGGTCGGGATTGGAAGCTATATCCGCAAAAATCGTTGTGATCGAATACAACGCGAGTTTCGGCAGCCAGTTGTGCGTAACCGTGCCCTACGATCCTGAGTTCATACGGTATGAAAAACACAGTAGCGGGTTCTATCATGGGGCATCGCTGCGAGCCCTGGAGTATCTGGGAAAGCAAAAAGGCTACCGGTTAGTGGCTTGTGACGCGACTGGAGTGAATGCGTTTTTCTTGAGAGACGATCTTTGCTCGGCGGCAATTGAGACACTATCGGTCAAGGAGGCATTTCGAGAAAACCGAGGGCGAGTCAAGTACAAGGGCATCAGTCAAGCGATGCAGTTGGAAGTTATCAGAGATATGGATCTCGTAGTTGTTGGTGAGTGAATAGCCTTTTGGGAACACACGAACGATTGTGTAGTCAATAACGGGAATTGTTTGACCGACCGGGTCAGTTGTGCATTTCTATAACGCAATCGCGTTCTGGCAATCAAGTCAAAGCTGACCTACCACTGAAAGCCAGCAATCTCATGAAATATAAGGGTGAGTCTCGCTGATTCCCCCAGTTTCACGGGAGAGGCGGTATCAAGCTCGGGATATTGTTTCTGGGGTAAATGCAAAGGCGGAGGCATGGTTGCGAACCACGAGCTCGGAAGTTCGAATCTCTCCAAGTACGGTAATAAAACAATGACTTACAGGTTCTGCGCGATCATTACTCTCCTCTATCAGAATGAATAACCATTGGTCGAGCGGTAACATGAAAATGACATCTGGGGTGTTGCCCTTGGTAGGTAGGACAATATGGGCTGCGCTGTTGGCATTGGTGTGTCGCTGCAAGGAGTCTAGAATCCCCTAAAATCTGCCAAGCATTAAAATAAGTCCTGCCCGGACTCTTTCCCTTACGCTAACGTTAATTTGTGAGTGTTGGGAATAGATAGACAGGATATCAAGTGTTAGTATGGCAGGATAGTAATGAAGGGGTGTTTTCTCGGTAATCAACGCGGAGGAATAGTATGACGAAGTCAAGTATTGGGGCTGTTTTCCTGACGATATTCCTAGGTGGTTGCAGCTATGATCAGGCAGTTGATAAATATTTCCCTTATCCTGTGCCCCAGGATCGACCCTTGGCTTATCAGAAAAAATTACAGGCGGCGGCACATTGGGACGCACTTGCTGCTAATGAGGCCGACGAGATATCGCATACACTAGGAACGACCTCGATCTCTTTTGACGTGGATAAATCCGACACTGACTTTGGTAAAGCCTACAAAAAGATGCTTACCGGTCACCTTCTAGATAAGAAAATCGAGGTGCTTAATTCGGGTGGAATTCATCTCATCAAGTTTCAGGTTCAGGTGGTCAGTCATGTCAATCGAGATCCCCTTGGCCTGACCAGTCTCCTTGATCAACAAGCAAACTCGGATACCGAGGTTTTAGTAACCACCGAGTTGTACCACCTGGGTGAGATAGTTGAATCAAGTACTCGGATCTATTACTTCAATGAAGGTAACGAATTGATGTACGAGCCTGCCCCTAAAAGACCGGATCCAAATCCAGACAGATTATTTAAGGTAACCGATCAGAGTTAACTACGAAAAGAGTTTCTAATTATGATCATCACTTCCCATCTACGCTTGGTATCAGTCTTTGTTGTGCAGGCTATTACAGTTTTGTCGTTAGTTGGTTGCCAGTTTATGGGACCGAAAGATATAAAAGATTCAGATATGATTTCGATCAGTCATGAAGCGGCGAAGAATCTGATGACGCAGAGTAAGAATCGTCTAGAGGCTGGGCAGATGATTCTTACCAGTTTTGCCAATATTGACGACCTAACGAAATCCTCAACTTTTGGGCGAATTGTTGCGCAGCAGGTAGGCTCTGGTTTTTCCAGTCAGGGCCATCATGTGATTGAACTGTTGCTCAGAGATACCGTATACATCGGCGTAAAAGAGGGAGAATTTCTGTTGTCCAGGGCATTGAGAGACCTCAGTGTTGAACATGATGCCCAAGCTGCCATCGTAGGAACGTACGCCGTTGGGGTAAATAATGTTTATGTAACCGCCAAGGTTATCCGCGCAAGCGACAGTGTCGTTTTGGCCTCAGAAGATTTTGTCTTACCTCTTGGCCCCGATATGAAAAAGATGGTAGCGACAGAAAAAAAAT
>CAJWJL010000230.1:0-3136 GCA_913042135.1 uncultured Chloroflexota bacterium
GCTATTGCAAAGGAAGAGATTGAAATAGCTATGCAGATAGTTTGGGATGCATTTTCCGATGCTGGATTTGTATTGCCATATACCGAATGGGAACAGGTCCAGCCATAGCTTATGTTTGAATGATTGTTTGATATTCCAGATCAAATAACTTTGCAGTGGTGTGCCAAATGGATAGTCGAATCGCTGCTAAACTCTGTCGGATGCTCGATCATTACTGTTAGCTTTGGATGGTGTGGTACGTATGAAAACAAGCAATTCCCCTCATGGGTTGGTCGGTGAAGCTTACCGGCCTCCGAAGATCGGTAGTAAGGGCGCGGTAGTGGCTAATCATCCGATGGCTGCTCAGGCGGGTATGCGTATTCTTCATCAAGGTGGGAACGCTGTCGACGCAGCGATCGCTGTAGCATTCGCTTTGGGCCCTGCCGAACCTCAAGGGTCTTCCATAGGGGGAGACGGATTTGTCATGGTTCATATGTCAGCTAATAAGACCGTCGAAGTGGTAAACGGTACAGGCGCTGCGCCACTTGCTGCTACCCCTGAGGAATATCATGCAGGGGTACCCATTACGGGTGTTTTGGGCACTTCTGTACCAGGTATTGTCGACGCCTTGCTCTCAGCACATTCCAAATATGGAACACTGGCCTTATCAAAGTGCCTGGAGCCGGCGATTGAGTTATGCGAAGAGGGGGTACCTGTTTCTGAATTCCAAGCGCATAGTGCTATGCAAAACCCTGTTCTGAAGAGCTCCCCAACTTCAGGACCCGTATTTGCGCCACGAGGCGATTGGTTAAAGGCTGGTGAATTGCGCAGGAACCCCGACCTTGCACGTACTTACCGTGCGATAGCGGATCAGGGAAGAGATGCATTTTATGAAGGTGATATTGCCCGAGAAATTGCTAGATATTCTGAAGAGAACGACGGTCTTATAACTTACGAGGATTTGAAGCGTCACGAAGTTGAATGGCAGGAGCCTGTAGCGATTAGATATCGTGGAAGGACTGTTTACGAGGCACCTCCTAATTCCAGTGGGCACGTTTTGTTGCAGGAATTAGGGATGTTTGAGCATTTTGACCCACAAAAATACGGATACATGTCTTCCGAGTCGATTCATTTGATGGTTGAAGCTAAGAAGCTTGCCTTCGCTGATCGTGAGGCTTACCTTGCTGATCCTCGTTATGTGGACATCCCTATCGAAGGAATGCTAGATCCAGCTTATCTATCCGAACGTGCCCAGCTAATTGATGTTGATAATGCTGCAGAAAATGTTGTAGAAGGGAATCCCTGGGAGTACATGAGTCGTAGGCCTGATTCTCGTAAGAAACATCGAGAGGCAGGTCGTCTTCACAAGGTCGGCAGTGACACGACACATTTCTGTGTAGTTGATCGATGGGGTAATTCCGTTGGGGAGCTTCAAAGTATCCAGACCGCGTTTGGGTCTTGCGTCATCGCCGGCTCAACAGGAATACTTCTGAATAACAGAATGACGTATTGGCATCTGGATCCTGACCACATTGATTATTTGAACCCAGGACAAAAAGTTCGGCATACTATGAATCCGCTAATGGTTTTCTCTGCACCTGTTGAACAGGGTGGCAAGTTGGAATTAGTTTGCGGAACACCGGGAGCTGATACTCAGGTTCAGACTAATATGCAGATTGTCACAGGAATTTTTGATTACGGATTGAATGTCAGTGAGGCTATCGATGGACCTCGCTGGACGCATGTACAAGCAGGAATGGGTTCCGCATATCCACATAAGGACATCGAATCTCTCCAGATTGAGGATAGGGTGGGTGAGGATGTGATGAGCGGTTTACAAAAACTTGGCCATCCAATTCAATCTACCGGTGCTTGGGGTGGGGCTGGAAGCGAAGGTGCGATACAGGTCGACATAAAAAACCACACATTTTTTGCTGCTTCAGACCCACGTCGTGAGGGCGATGCATTGGTCTGGTGAAGGTTCTGTTGATTTCGTTCAATCACAGGTAAAACTTACGACCAGAAAGAAACGAAATTCCAAATTGCTGTAACTGCTTCAAAGAAAGTGAAGCTGTCCAGATAACGGCCTCCGTGCAATACCCATTCCTGGCCAAGTTTAAGTATCGTGCAAACAATTAGCCACTTTATTACCCTCGACCGGTTCATCTCGTAGTTTGGCCAATAATGAAGCCTGATAGCTACAAAGACGAACCAGAACTCGAAAATATTTGGGAATGCTAATAAGATTGGTCTTGCACCGGTTAATTCGAAAGTAATGAAGCCGATCATGCGGAACCCAAACAGTCCGATTGCTACAGTACGTTCGATACCGCTCCATCTATTGGCTACCCATAAAAAAGCGAGCATATAGACGATATCGATCCACTTATCGAACGCTTGATAATTACCCAGGCCTCCAAGATCTAAAAATCCCATCCAGAACAGATCAGAAAAATCGACGAGGATGGCGACTATTGCCCCAGCCAACGTCCAGCGAAGTACTGGGAGTGAACCTGCGATTCGGATTAGCCCGATTACTATTTGTTCTAAAGTCACTTTTTTATATGGACAGGGTCAGGCAGAGCGGTTAGCAATTGCTGAATGGTAACTATAATCACTTTTATCTGTCAGGTTACTGTCAACTTTCCATGGTGTTCTGATGATCATGGTATTGCCGAACACTGAAAAACTTACTTTGTACGAGTGAAATAATGAAATATCGACATCTTGGAAACTCCGGTCTTGAAGTCAGTGTGATTGGTCTTGGGACTAATAACTTCGGTGGTCGCATGGAGTTCAAGGAAGCTCAGGAAGTCATATTTTCAGCATTGGACCAAGGCATAAATCTGATTGATACGGCGAATATTTATTCTCATGGGAGATCAGAGGAGATTATTGGTCAGGCTTTAACTGATCGCCGTCAAGAGTCATTGATTGCAACCAAATTTGGCATGGTTTGGGAAGATGGCCCTCACGGTCATGGTGGATCGCGCAAGCATATTATGGATTCTTTGGAAGGTTCGTTACGCAGACTTCAAACGGATCATGTTGATCTTTATCAGATGCACCAACAAGATCCTGATACTCCGATTGAGGAGACCTTAAGAGCACTCGACGACGCGGTTAGTTCTGGAAAAGTGCGATACATCGGGCTTTC
>CAJWJL010000231.1:0-3045 GCA_913042135.1 uncultured Chloroflexota bacterium
ACAATCCTCTTGGAAGTTTAGGAGTGATTGTTGAGCGTAATGTAGAAGTTCCCATGCGGGATGGAACTGTGTTGCGGGCTGACATATGGCGACCCGACGCAGCGGGCCAGTTTCCAGTGCTTATTGAACGCACGCCTTACGATAAAACGACCTCTTCTGAATCATCGCTTGGAGCTGGTGAATACTATGCCTCGCATGGTTATGTGACCGTTATTCAGGATGTCAGAGGAAGATTCGCTTCTGATGGGTTGTTTTATCCGTTCAGAGACGACGGTGACGGCGAGAACCAGGATGGATATGACACTGTTGAATGGGCAGCTGCACAGCCATGGTCGAACAAAAAGATCGGGACAATTGGAGGTTCTTACTCAGGGGCTACCCAGTACAGAATGCTTGCAACGCAACCTCCTCATCTTGTGGCTCAGTTTGTCCGTCAATCATCATCGGATTACTACATTGAATGGGTCTATAGAAGTGGTGTATTCGAACATGGATTTAACATCAGTTGGACGCTCAAACATGCCTCAACGAATGCTGTGAAATTGGCCCCTGACGGGATGGAAGACGAAGTGGTAACTCGACTTACCAAAGCCTCTGATGATTATCAGAAATGGCTTGAGCACGTTCCAATCTCTCCATTGCTTCCTGTTGCCGATTTACAGGACTGGTTCGTTGATTGGATGGACCATCCAAACCAAGGCGAATATTGGAACGAATTCAGTATTGTCAGAAGCCATGATCGGGTAGATGTTCCGGTTCATCATTTTGGTAGTTGGTATGACTGTTTCTTGCGGGGTACGATTGAGAATTATGTTGGAATGCGTTCTAAAGCTGTCAATAAACAGGCAAGATCAGGTCAGCGGCTGACGATAGGTCCTTGGGTACACAATCCTTCTCCTGCGGATATGCGCACATCTGGAGAGGTAGATTTTGGCGAGCAGGCTAAATTGGGATGGTTCGCGACCAGGTTGCGTTGGTTTGACCACTGGTTGAAAGGTATTGATAACGGAATAGAACAGGAAAAGCCTGTCAAATTATTCACGATGGGAGTCAATAAATGGCGTGAATTTTCTGAATGGCCGCCTGCCGAGATCTCATATACTCCGTTCTATTTATCCAATGGAAGTTCGGGATCTGCTCAGTCCCTTAATGATGGAGTTTTGTCCAAGACTAAACCTGATGCTTTCGGTGAAGTTTTTGATGAGTACCAATCAGATCCTGAAAACCCTATACGTTCATTTGGTGGCGGGCATCTCGGAGATGACAATGGCCCTCGGGACCAGCGTGGATACGAAGATAATGTCCTGACCTATACCACTGATATCTTGGAAGAGGCCTTGGATGTGACCGGTCCAGTAAAGGCAGTACTGCATGCTTCTTCTACGGCTATTGATACTGATTGGGTAGCTAGGGTAACCGATGTCCATCCAGATGGAACATCGATGTTGATATGTGACGGTATTCTACGAGCCAGATTCAAAGATTCGTTTGAAGACCCGATAGCTTTGATTCCTCAGATGCCGATGGAATTCGAAATAGATTTGTGGGCGACAAGCCATGTATTTCAAAAAGGGCATCGTGTTCGCGTCGCGATAGCTAGCAGCAGCTTTCCAAGATGGGATCGGAATTGGCAGACAGGGCGTAATAACGCATACGAGAGTAACGGGCCTGTGGCTGGTAACAGAGTATTTCGAGATGCGGTGCGATCTTCGCACGTTCTTTTGCCATTGCTATGAACTCACGTCTTGACTGTTATTGATGTCAAATAGTTGGATCCAGTAATGCGTACGCTCTATTTGAATTAGTTGACAAATATCTTGGCGTGACAGAAATGCTATGGAGAAAATTATTCTAAATATAAGGTCCGCCTGTTCCCCAATCATCTTTTCCCGTCAGGCGCTTTCGCAAAGCTCGTAGTTGTCTGGGCATGCCAGCATTGGATTCCCATGTCTGGTCGACACCATCGGTTTGTGGCTCGCCTTTTACAATCAGTTCGATTAATACAGGACCCTCACTCTGTAAGATCTTAGGCAAAGTGTTATCAAACGTCTCTGTATCTTCGAAGCGATAACTCGCCGAGTAGCCACAGGCTTTAGCCACCTCAGCGTATTTCACCCCCGGCGCGGGTACGGGTTGACCTCCAGTTATAGCGTATATTCCATTGTTGAATACAAAGTGGAACATATTTTTTGGTCCCATTCCAGCCACGGTTGCGAGCGACCCCAAATTCATCAACAACGAGCCATCGGCATCTAAGCACAATACGGTTGTTTCTGGTTTGCCTAGGGCGACGCCAAGTGCGATTGATGAAGCCTTTGACATTCCATTTGAGATTCCGATGTCGAGATCGGGTTCCTGAGAAATCTCGTTCCAGTACTTAGTCTGGGTCATCGTGGTTACACTGACCGCTGAGCCACGTGATCGATTGATTATTTGGCATGCGTTTTCGTAGGTAATCATTCGACACCTTCTTTTGCGTATTCGGTTCCTATGGCTACGGCAAATGGTTGGTTTGTTGCTGCCGCCCGCTCAAAAGCAAGAGGTACTCGCTCGAGGTCATCATCTGACTCTATAACGAAGTAATCAACTCTCCATAAGTGTAGATAAGGTTCAAGGAATGAAGCTGCTGAATCGGGGGTGTCACCTTTTCGATTATGACCGCGATATCCGATAAATATCACAAGTGGAAGGCCTATACCCAGTGCCAGCCCACGTAATGCATCACCAGCTTCGTAAAAGCCTGCATTTTGTATCGAAATTACCGGGCTTTGACCTGCGATGAATAGCCCAGCAGCTACGGGGATTGCTTCTCCTTCCCTCGAAACTGGAACGACGGTTATTGATGGTTCAGCCATTAGAGCTTTGTACATGTGCGCGGTTTCAGAGTCCGGCAGAGTTACATAGTGAGAGACTTTCTGCCGCACAAGTTGGTCAATTACGTTTTTTGGATGTAGGATCCCGTTGATCAAGCTCTGTGCCTTTCTTATCCGATGTTGATATGGGCGTGAGATTAACTGGTTCTATCACCGTCCGCAACCGTTTCTG
>CAJWJL010000232.1:0-3036 GCA_913042135.1 uncultured Chloroflexota bacterium
TCACGTCAGTGCAATGCACAGCTGCGTTACCAGATATTTCTTCTACTTCTGTTGCAGTAATCATCGCAGCATCTTTATTTGTATCAGCGATCATCACCGCAGCACCTTCATCGGCTAATTTCAAAGCGATCGCACGTCCAATGCCATTGGCACCACCGGTAACCACTGCAATCTGATCTTTAAAATTCAATGTTAAATACACCTAAAGTTTTTTCATCAAGCTAAGTCAACCCAATTTTCGAGGTGAGATTATACTTGTCTATAGTTGATTTTGAGCCTCAATATAGTTCAATATTGAGGCTCAAAACGTATATGGAACAAGAAATTGACCGTTTCCAGAAAACAAGCGCTCAAGCACGGATACAAGCTGTTAGAGCATCCTCGCTCTCATATAAGAGTGGAATTAAACCAAGATAAAAGTGGCGTAAGTGTCACACACAAAGGTCGTGTAATAACACGCGTGTTCTTAAATCGAAGCGGAATGAATGCTGCTGTAGCAATATCCGAAGCCATGGGCGTAAAACTTCCTGCACTTGGTAGTAGTAACAGTAGCGTGTTGTCGACAGGTTTACTTTACAGAGTCCTAGCTTTGTCCCAACTCGACTTCCGAAATCCTGCCGCTTACGAATTAGCAAGTGAGCTAGTAGACGAAGCCATATCCATGCAACGAGGTGGAGGAAAAACGAGTGGAGTTTAAATCCTAATCGTTTTATTTTTGCTCCGCGGGCAGGGTAATTCTACAATTACAGTTCTTTAAGATCCCTTCCTGAAACAATCAAACGTATTTATTGACTTACCCTCTAATATCAACAGCCACTGTTGGACATGAATTTGGACCGTATGATGTGACTATTTCATCTGATACGGTCAATCTTTATACAAAAGCCATAGGTGGAGGTGAATCACCTGATTATGGCGATTCTCAGGCCCCATTAATCCTCGTAGCAGTAGCTCTAACAAAGTTAATCGATGAGCTAGGGCTCTTCTCAGGAGGTCTGCAAACCATTCACGCAGGACAAGAAGTCAGTTGGACTCGACCCGTCAAAATCGGTGAAAAAATCGATGCTAGAGGAAAGTTATCTGGAAACTCTGTGCGTGGCAATAATCGCTTCGTTACGGTAAAGGTTTCTTATAACGACGAAACCAGAACAGAGGTCGGAAGTTCCTCTACTACAATAATTGTCAACACGGAACACTCCTGATGACCCATTCAATCGGCGACAAGCTTAGTGGGTTCAAGAGAGAAATCACCCAAGAACGCGTGAATTCGTACGCCGAGGCATCTGGAGATCACAATCCGATTCATCTAGATGCAGCGTACGCTGCATCGACTCAGTTCGGTACGCGTATCGCCCATGGCATGCTCAGCCTCGCTTTAGTCACAGAAATGTTAGCTATAGATTTTCCTAAGACATGGCATTCAGGAGGAAATCTAAAGGTGAGATTCAGTGCTCCTGTGATCTCGGGAGAAACTGTAAAAATATATGGAGAAATTACTGATATCACTAAAACCAATCTTGGATTGATCGCTACTTGCTCTATCGGATGCAAAAAGCCCGACGGGACCAATGCAGTTGTAGGGCAAGCTACAGTACCGTTGGAATAGAATGAACTAGTAATTTTCAGGTAAAAAAAGTAACTCCGTAATACCAGACAAAATATGACAGGTACTAACGAAAATATAACTTCTATCGCTCTAGATGCAATGGGTGGGGATCACGGACCTAAGGTCATGATCCCAGCTGCTTTAAAAGCTATTAACAATGGTGAGGTTGCTGTATCGCTTGTCGGAGACCAAACAGCAATTCAAACCGAGCTTGATAAATACCCTAAGCCACCCGAACATTTAATCAAAATCGTTGCTGCTGAAGGCATCGTTCGAGAATATGAAAGTCCCGCCCTCGCATACCGCACGAAGCCTAAAGCCTCTGTCTTTGTTTCAGCCGCCACAGTGAAAATGGGCAAAGCAAAGGGATTCGTTAGCATGGGTTCAACCGGAGCTTCAATTGCTGCGGCCACCGTCGTTTATGGCACTTTAGACGGAATTGACCGCGGCGCTCTAGGCGGCCCTGTCGTTGGTTATGCCCCAAATACGGTCATTATTGACCTCGGAACCAACGTAGATACCAAGCCAGGCCTACTAGTAGATTTCGCAGCTTTAGGCAATGTCATGTCAAGATTGATTTACCAAAATGACCATCCCCGTATCGCCCTTCTCAGCGTGGGATCCGAAAAAGGAAAAGGAAACTCCCTTGTAAAAGAGACAACGGAATTATTTAACGCTACCGATTTGAACTTCATAGGAAATATTGAACCGAACGATCTACCAAACGGCAAAGCTGAGGTTGTTATATGTGATGGATTCGTCGGAAACGTAATTCTCAAGCTAACTGAAGGTCTTGGCAGCGCCATAGTAAACCATGTTCATAAAACCCTTGGAGATACTGCAGCAAGTAAAAAACTATCGAAAGAAATTTTCGAAAAGATGAATATTTTAGAAGCCTTTGGGGGTGGTCCCCTACTAGGTGTAAAAGGTCTCGCCATTGTTGGGCATGGGTCCTCAGGTGTAGATGCCGCAGCAAACGCTATCGGAACTGCCAAGTATGTAGTAGACACGGGACTGATCGAAGCACAACAGGCTGAACTCGACAGAATCAGAATTACAGTTAAGAATTAGTTGTACTGTGTAGCGTAAGGAACAAAAATTGGGTGGCAATATACCAAGAAGCGCATTAGTAACCGGAGGGTCACGCGGAATCGGACGTGCTACCGCCATTCGATTAGCAGCAAACGGGCATCGAGTAGCAGTTAATTACAACAGCCACCCCGAAGAAGCTACAGCAGTTGTAGAAGAAATACGCGCCACTGGAGGCACCGCTATTGCAGTAGGAGGGAGTGTCGCCAGTAAAGAAACTGCTATCGCTATGATCGATGCGGCCGTCGAAGCGCATGGACCGATAGAAATATTGATTAACAATGCAGGTGTTATCAGCGATTCCTTACTTATGAGAATGAAGGATGATCAGTTCGAACACA
>CAJWJL010000233.1:0-3019 GCA_913042135.1 uncultured Chloroflexota bacterium
TGGCTACGAGTTATTCACTACCAATTGCCCGCCAGGCATCAACAAATCGCCAAATAGCACTAAGTGGTGTCCCGACTCCGAGAATCCAAAGAGAAACCATCGGGTATCCAAGTAATAAGCAAACCACCATCACTACCACTCGTTCGGGCCGAGTCAGAAATCCGGCAGTTCCCTTGACACCTAAACCTTCTGCACGCGCACGAACGTAACTGACCATAAACGAACCCGACATAGCAACAATCGCCAACAATACGCCCAAATGATCAGCATCTGGCCCTGAGGTGTAATACATCGCCAGACCAACAAGAACCGCTAATTCAGACACACGGTCAAACACAGAATCCATCATAGCGCCACGTTTGCTAACACGACCTGTCGCCCTCGCTATGCCACCATCCAGCAAATCAAAAACTGAACTGAATAAGACAAGGAAACCAGCAATAAAGAATTCCCCCTGGTACACGAAGTAGGCTGCTATAAGAGCAATGCCCAGACCTAGAGCTGTCGCAACGGACGGGGTAAATTTCAATGCAACTAGGAATGATACGGCTGGACGCTCAAACCACTTGGTAACCGAGCCCCGCAGTCCGTAGCGGAGCGATTGAAGATCAGCCAACTTTTACCAGCCTCTGTATAGTGCTGGTGGATCGAGCTGTTTTTCACTAATCTCTTCATAATATCCAAGTACCCGGTCAGCAACTCGATCCCACCGATACTGGTCAACGGTAGCCCTACCATCAACCCCAAGTTGCGCACGTAACCCAGGGTTTTGAATAAGTTGCCTTATCGCCTCCGCCATCGCTGCCTCGTCTTTAGGGGGGAACATCAGTCCTTCTTTACCATCCACCATAACTGAGGCGAATCCCGGTATATCGGATGCGATTATAGGTGCGGACGCAGACATCGCTTCGATGATGATGAAACCAAAACTTTCTTTACCCGTATTGGGTGCCAGAAATATATCGGTGTTTTGATAATAGCCAGGTAATTCTGCATCAGTTACAGGGCCAACAAACACGACATCATCGAGTGACCGTTCCCCCATTATTCGATAGGACTCCCGATCAGGGACGCCACCTCCAACGACGATAAGCTTTAAATTCGGGTATTCCCATTTTAGCAACGAGTAGGCCCCGAGAGCGTATCTCAATCCTTTACGTGGTTCGTTAACCCTGCCGACAAAAACCATGTTTATAGCATCATCCTTCATAACGGAAGGTTTAGACACAGGCGTTGAGAATCGATCAACATCAAGGCCATTTGGAATAACGCGATAATCACCTTTGAAATACCTGTTAGCAAAGTCCTTCGCAGGTTCGGATACAGCGATTCGACCATTCAGTCGAATCGCACCACGATTCAGAATTTTCTTCCAAATCGTGTATCCATTACCGCGACCCTCGTTGTAAGCATGGAAAGTGCCAATAGTCGTCGAAGGCGAAAAGCGAGAAGCCGTTAACGCAAACATAGGCATTAGTGGCTCATGAATGTGGACAATATCGAACTGCTCGTTCTCCAACATATTCTTGAGTCGCCATTCATGCCAGACAGAAAATGATATCCGTGCTATCGATCCAGCCGTCGGAATTGGCACCGACCTTCCAAATGTACGCAGATCAACACCACCAATATCCACAGCGGGATCATCACTGGTACAGGGCGCAAGAATTGAAAGTTCATGCCCCCGTGATTGCAACTCGCGACTTAGAGAAGCAATATGCCGTTGGACACCGCCAGGATGGGCAAAATCATAAGGAGAAACTTGTGCAATTCTCAATTGTCTACAACTAAGCTCCCAAACAAAACAGACACTAAAATTGAACCAGATCACCCTGATAGTTCAAATTCAGCCAATCATATTGATTTCTGACAAAGACTACTAGTCGTTTCGTATCCTGACAGCGTAGAAAATTACCCGACATCAGTTCCGTTGGAATTACCGTCGGCAAAGTCCTGGACTGCGCGTCTAGCATCATCGTCTCGCATTTGAATAGGCGGTGACTTCATGAAGTAAGCAGATGCAGGTTCAACTGCACCGCTCACACCCTTATCGAGTGCGATCTTTGCGCTACGAATAGCATCGATAGCCACACCGGCCGAGTTGGGACTGTCTTCCACTTCGAGCTTGAGCTCAACGTTTAACGGCTGATCACCCCAGGAAGTACCTTCAAGTCGGATATATGCCCACTTACGGTCTTCCAACCACGGAACATGATCAGATGGACCGATATGAACATCATCAGTCGGTAATTCCTTTTCCAACTGAGATTGAACTGCATTGGTCTTAGAGATTTTCTTGGATGTAAGGCGCGACCGTTCGAGCATATTGTAGAAATCTGTATTGCCACCGAAATTCAACTGATACGTCTTGTCCAGACGAACTCCGCGGTCTTCAAACAACCGGGCGAGCACCCGGTGAACGATAGTAGCGCCAACCTGCGACTTGATATCGTCCCCGACTATAGGCAGCCCGCGATCAGCAAACCTTTTCTGCCAGTAAGGTTCCTTTGCAATAAAAACAGGAATGCAGTTTACAAAAGCACAACCGGCAGCCAAAACCTGCTCGACGTACCATTTAGTTGCCTGTTCCGAACCCACGGGAAGATAGTTGATAACCACATCAACTTCACGTTCTCGTAAGATCCCGATAATGTCAGCTGTCTCACCCGGAGCCTTATCCACAATCTCCTCGAGGAATTCTCCAATACCGTCATGAGTCATTCCTCGGTCCACAGTTACACCCATATGAGGAACTTCATGAAACTGGAGAGCATTATTATTTTTTGAAGTGAGGGCTTCTGAGAGATCCTTTCCCACTTTCTCATTGTCAACATCAAAAGCAGCAACTATGTTCACATCGCTTAGAGCATATCCACCGAGAACGTTGTGCATAAGCCCGGGAATACTCGCAGAGCCTTCATCGATCTCACCATACTTATAAAGTCCTTGAACCAGCGAAGATGCGCAGTTACCTGCACCGATAATCGCCACATTGATTTTGCCCAAGATCCAGCCT
Organism: uncultured Chloroflexota bacterium; assembly: GCA_913042135.1. Taxonomy (GTDB): domain Bacteria; phylum Chloroflexota; class Dehalococcoidia; order Lucifugimonadales; family Lucifugimonadaceae; genus Lucifugimonas. The sequence goes on from CAJWJL010000233.1 coordinate 3,017, forward strand.
CCA
>CAJWJL010000234.1:0-2960 GCA_913042135.1 uncultured Chloroflexota bacterium
TCATCTTCCAATAATTCACACAAGCGCTCAGCAATAACATCCATTCGCTTTGGTGGCACAAGATACCCGGTTACTCCATCATTGACGATCGCTGGAAGTCCTCCAACTTCAGACGCTACCACCGGCTTACCACAAGCGGCAGCCTCCAACGCAGCCAAGCCAAAGCTCTCATAGTAAGAAGGTAGTACGCAGACATCAGCAGCGTTGTAATGTATAGGTAATTCTTCTTGAGGAATCGGACCAAGAAAATGGACAGTTTGATTCAATCGCATTTTCTTAACGAGCGCTTCGAGCCGAATTTTTTCCTGTGAATTCCCATCCCCGCCAACAACACTCAAAGTTATAGATTTCAAATTTTCAAGACTCGCAACAGCCCTGAACAAATTATCAATGCCTTTGAGTGGCTCAAGACGTCCGACGAACAATATATTCTTCCCAGGGCCATATCCAAGATAATCTCGAGACTGGCGTTGTGACATTGGGTGAAACCGACTCAGATCTACACCAGGTGGAATAACGCTCACATTGTCAGAATCAACTCCACAATAATTAACTACCGCTTCTTTTTCATCATCAGTCCAAACAACCACAGAAGCGGCAGCACGGGCTATCTCAGACTCGGATGCATCTCTCTGACTTATTTCGAGTTCTTCAGGCCGACCTCGCCGTTTCATCTCCGCCATCGTATGAAAGCTTGTAACATGCGGAACATCCCATTCAGAAGCCAAGCGCATTCCAACCAGTCCAGACAACCAATAATGCGTACTGATCAAGTCAAAACTAAGTCTATTAATGATGCAGAATCTTCGCATTTGTGCAGCAAATATTGGAAGCAACTCATAAACACTGTTTTTATCGAGGGAGGGTGCTCCTGCAGGTAAATGCACCAACCTGGCACCTGGTGCAAGCGTTACGATCTGAGGATCAAGTGAGTCATGATGTCGGGTAAACACATCGACTGTAATTCCTCGAGCAGCAAGTCGCTTAACCATTTCAAGTATGTATATATTCATCCCACCGGAGTCCTTGCTGCCAGCCTGGCGTAAGGGACATCCATGGACCGTGATAAAAGCAATGCGCATAAAGTAGATATGTTAGTTCATGCTGTTAGATTCACGAAAAGCCGTCACAGCACAAATCTGCCGATCAATACCCCCTAGGTGATACTTGTAAGCTTCACTACCACGCATAAAGTCGAAAACTCGATGCCCTGACTCAATAGAAGATTTTATTGCCAACGCATGATTCAACAAACCGACTGACAAATTAGAATGAACGGGATTGTAGCCGCTGTTATATAAATATCGTACCCCTTCGCAAACAAATGACAGCGAAGTAGCCACCCTCTCATCATTAACTTCGAGAAAGCAAAGACTGGTCAAACGTTCTTTAGCAAGTTCAACAGCAACGTTACGAAAAAATCGTTCTCTTTGACCCGTCATGAACTGTTCTTTCCCTTCCGTGCTCATACGGTGTAGACGTATAAAATCACTCATAGCGTGCTCAACGTCAACTGGTGAAGTCAATTCAACCTGTCGGACATTACCAGCTTGTTCGAGTCTACGAAACTTACGACGCAATTCATGACGATCTTTCTTACGAAGGCTCGTCATATAGTCATCCCACGTTGAAGGTAATTCGATACGAGGAGCTACGTCTTCTTGAGCAATCTCGACTTTCCATCCAAGTTGCTCGGCATATGAACGAAACTGAACTATTGTAGGAGAGTTTTCTGGGAGCGATTCCAGAGAAATTTTGTTTATCTCCGTCATCCCGTGAATAACTTCCACCAATGACTGAATGCAGTTAGAGTCTGAGGGGTTTTTGATCAGGAAATCGTGATAATCAACAAGATCAGTGCTTCCAAGAAAGCTTATCTCGTTGCCATCAACCATCAACGGAGCAATCAATTCCACGCTCCCCGAATTTGAATAAGCAGCTAAGACCTTAAGTTGAAAATCATTTCCGAACTCGGACCACCAAGCTTTATGCCAGACTTGCTGATCAAAGAATGTTGATTCCAAGCGCTCTTGGATAATGTTTTGCCATTCAAATGCTAGGCTTTCAAAAGTTCCTGTTTCAATTTGAGCGCTACAACAAGTCAATTTGAAAAGTTTTCTTTCTGCAAAAAACACCTGATTGCAATTTACGGCAACTATCTACTACTTACCACTGGCTAGAAGATTCATCACTGAAACCACATCCGGTTCAACATATTCCAGCTCCACAAGCGCACGTTTCTCAGCGGTCCCGGGATCTTTAAGTCCATTACCAGTAAGAACACACACAATTGTCTTGCCGGTCAAATCTACATCAAGCTCAGGTAGCTTAAGTAAACCGGCAACCGACGCAGAAGATGCTGGTTCACAAAAAATACCCTCTTCACGCGCCAGACGAAGATAGGCGTCGACGATTTCATTATCATCAACCATATCGATCAAACCTCCGGATTCATCTCTCGCCACTTCGGCCTGTTCCCAGCTGGCAGGATTCCCAATACGAATCGCCGTAGCTATAGTTTCCGGATTCGGTATGGGAACACCCCGCACAATAGGTGCAGCACCAGCAGCTTGAAACCCCATCATTTTTGGGGTTTTTTCGATCCGCCCAATCCCTCGATATTCTTTAAAACCCTTCCAATAAGCAGTGATGTTGCCAGCATTTCCAACTGGGATACAAAGAATATCTGGTGCTTCTCCTAGCTCATCCACAATCTCAAAAGCCCCTGTCTTCTGTCCCTCGATACGATAGGGGTTGAGGGAATTTACCAGCTCAATATCCCAAGACTCAACTATTCCTTTCACCGTAGTCAGCGCGTCATCAAAGCTCCCATTGACAGCTAAGATACGTGCTCCATAAGCCATGGCCTGGGCTAGCTTACCTAGCGCGATCTCGCCAGCAGGAACCAGAACAAGTGTCTCCAGTTGATATCTCGCCCCGTAAGCGGCTGCAGACGCACT
>CAJWJL010000235.1:0-2957 GCA_913042135.1 uncultured Chloroflexota bacterium
GTTCTAGATCTGGATGATGCACGATCTTTCGCTCAACAGTTTCAGCTGGAAGAAGATAAACCAACACTGAGACGTATCACTCGAGCCAGTGCTTTATGCCATCACGATCTGGTTCAGTGTCTGGACGTTTCCAGCTTCAGTCAGATCGCAGAACGATCCTGATGTGCAGTATGAGGTTGTATCTAGCGAGGATGGTTATCAATGCACATGTCCTGACCCCATATCACTACACCCCGCGATGAGGATAGTGATATATCCCTGTAACTGAGCGTAAGTGCCTGATTAGATTGCCCACTTTGTCGTTGATCCTTACCGGCTTCCCGATGAGTACGCCGATGGGTACATCGGACAGGTACTTCGTCCTTTTGCTCCATCTAGGATCAAATGGATTCACATTTTTCCGTACTTCCATGCTTCGTCATACATTGCGAGGATATTCTCCACAGGTGTGTTCGCTTGCAGATTATGGCAGGGAGCAAGGATATACCCAGTGCCGTCGCTTGCCAGAGAGTCAATGCAATGACGCACTTCGGCACGGACCTCATCCGGCGTACCAAAGGGAAGTATCCGCTGATTTTCAACTGCGCCGTGGAAGCAGATTTTGTCGCCAAACTCAGATTTAAGTTCAACCATATCCATTCCAGGGCACGTCCATTGGACAGGATTTAGGATGTCAATTCCCATCTCAGCGAGTATTGGGAGGAAAAGACGATGGCTTCCATCGTCGTGATGAAATACCTTGATACCGAACTCATGGCATAAATTGATGAACCGCTTATGGTGGGGTGCATAGAATTCTTGGTAGATGTCAAGACGAATCATAGGCCCAGTCTGCATTCCCAAATCATCTGTCACTTGAGCGACATCAATCAGTCCATCGCATGCTTCAAAAATGCGGCGATGATGTTCGTAGAAAAAATCGGAAATTCTATGAATTAACTCATGGGTGAAATCCGGGTAGAGCAGTGGGTCGATTAGCGATTGCTCAAGTCCCCGAAGCAGGTTATGGTAGTAAAATGGAGCCATATAACCACATTGGACGACCTTGGTCTGACGCGCCTGTTTTGCTTGCAGGTTCATATCTGAATCGTCAAACCAACTGGCACTGGGCCACAGGTACCCATCTAAGTCATCGATGGATTTCGCCTTGGCAAGCGGATAAAAGAACTGCTCGTAGTAACTGCCGCTTCCATGTTCTGTTCTCTTGGTGCGCATACCCCAGAAGTTGATTCTTTCATTTTCAGGTGTTTGCGGCAAGGACGGGCCAATGTAACGAGGGGCAATTGATGCCATACTATCGATATGTAATTCAGACTGAATATCCGTACCTTCACCGAAGTGGTCTCTGAGCTTTTGCCACACTTCGGAGGTTGCCCAGATATCGGTTGGTATCCTGTCGAGTGGTTCGCGGTTGATGGCTGCCAGCACCCTTTCTCTTGAGTTCATAAAGCTTGAATCCTAATAATTAAGGAGGATCATCTGATAATGGGTTGAAGCAGTATAGCGCATTGTACTTTCTCGGTCAACTTCCATAGAACAGTTGCGGGGTCCATCGTCCGTGTTGACCGTTTGTCCACAATACGCTGATTCATGAATTGTATCACAGATCGTCTACGTTGCAAATCCGTCCTCACCTGTGACTTCAGGTTCCCGACTGTATTTCTTACGATGTTCAAAAACCGTGAATACCTAGGGCAATAGCATTCGTGATATCGTATGGAAACAATTTTTCCTTTTTATTAGGGGTTAATAGTTCCAACAAATTTAGGCACGAAGATCTCCGTAACTTCTCAACTTTTGGTACTGAGAGCTATTTTTTTCAGGGCAGGATCCGAGTCTAAGCCACGAGTTGGAGTTCCCGAGTTCGTCTGGCTAAATTAAGGCTACTCTATTTTTTGACCTCACTTTGATGATCTGGATTTGAATATTGTTGGTTTTGAAACCTGTTGTCCAGAAGTGAGAATTTACTTTAAACCTGTCTCCTTCACATTATTTCTTTCACGTTATCGCGATACAGAGGAAACTTGGAATCTTAGAGCCAAACTGATAGAATAGTGAAAGTCGAGCTTAAGACTATCGAAACCGTAGGCCGCATTATAGTTACAGACTCAAGATTGCAGTTTGTTTTTTGCCGTGATTACCTATCTGGCTGAATAACAACGAAAAAGGAGAGTGTCATAACAGCAAATAGTTGGGGGGAAGTTTACCAAAAACTGGGTGTTCGCCCCATGATTAATGCCACCGGGAATCTGACTGCTCTCGGTGGTTCAACGCCTTCCGCCGCCGTCAGAAAAGCGATGCAGGAAGCTGATGGCAGTTATGTCGAAATGGCAGAATTGCTGGAAAAGACAGGCCAATATATCGCCACGCAACTGGATGTCGAAGCCGCCTATCCAACAGCCGGATGTTACTAGCGCTGTTGGTGTTAGCCGGGTCCTGGTGAGGAAATCGCCAAAGTTCTGTTGGAGAGGCCGTTGAAGAAGATGTGGGCCTGAAGGAACGGATAACCTGGGACAAAGATGGAGCCGAGATGGCTTTGGTCCCGGCGGGTTCATTTGAGATGGGTGATGCTATGAATGAGCCTGAAGGCTGGATGGAAAGATCAAAGCCGTTGCATAAGAACTGGGTGCTTTTTACATGGATATCTATGAAGTAACGGTGGGTCAAATTCAAGAAGTTTGTGCAAGAGAGGTGGATACACTTATGAGGGGGACTGGATCGTGAATGGTCAGTCAGCAAATTCTCACCCACGGACAAACAGCTGATGATTTTTACGAGTTCACGACTCAAAGAAGGTGGATTAAAGACCACAATTTAGTAACTAACATAAACCTATCGTTTCAATATGAAGCTTTACCTAAGATTGACAAGTCTGGCCATATTGTTACTGACTAATCTACAGATATAGGCCACCTCTAAAAATCGCATTTTAGAGGCTCAAATTTTAAGTTAACATT
>CAJWJL010000236.1:0-2939 GCA_913042135.1 uncultured Chloroflexota bacterium
GGAAATAATCTATGCGCTCCCAGTAATCGTCCGCCGAAACTTCTCCCCATACACCCGGTGGTTCATTTTGGTCGATTTCATTCCAGTGAAAACTGGAGCGTAATGAACCGCCTCGACCGTATTTGGGTTCGGTTCTGGTAATACCGATGATGAACAAACGGTACTTGACGGCGGGAATCCCGGATTGACCACAGGCCCGGATAATGTCTTGGCATAATCCGATCTCTCGGTCACGGTCAGGTGATAAACCTAAAGTGATATTCGGAGATTGGTTATCTTCTGGTTTGGTGCCAATGGGCAGAGCGATCATGTCTAAAGCAATGCCATAGGACTCGACCTTTTGGCGGTATTTGCTCAGTACATCAGTAGTCCATGTATCTGCATTGCCAGGGGGGAATCCGTTGATATGGCTGACACCCAGTTGCGCAAGTAATTTGTAATCATTATCACTGTGGGTTGGATATTGGGTTCCGACAAACATTTGCCTGCGCCTTATTGAGATATTTAGTTGACAGATGGTTGTTGTGAGGTTGAAGTTACATGACCCTTAGCCAGCAGTCATCTGAATAGCGGGAAGAAATATGGCGGAGGGGACAGGATTCGAACCTGCGATGCCCTTGCGGACATACTTGTTTTCAAGACAAGCGCATTCAACCACTCTGCCACCCCTCCGCTGACGCCACGACTTCAAGTCGCACACCAAATATAAGTCTAATTGTAAATTCTGGTAATCCGAAACAGTGAAACTGTAATTTCTAATAGTCGACAATAACGTTCAAGTTGATAATCTTCGTATCGAACATTATTTGTGCTGTTCCGACGTGGCTATACATTAAATTAGCCGGTTTGAATTGTTGGAGAGTGATCATGAAACGGGTTCTTGAGTGGTCAGGAATGTGGATCGTTGTTGTAGGTTTTGTGATTGTAGGTTTGGGATTGGTCGTGTTGATAGCGACTGAAAATGCCTTCTTCTATGCTTTGGGATGGGTGGTAGTGTTGATTGGTGGAGGGGTCCTCTTCTGGTCGGTACTGCGTGATCGATTGCGAGCTCGGAAGACAGAGGATCTCGATGATGTTGGATTTAACTAACTGCGAATGTTCCCTATCGTATTGCTCATAGGGAGCTAGTCAACTGAGTCCATGTCACCCCAGGTTGGACCAGTTTTCGCTTCTACCAATAGCGGGACAGTTAAATCCATCGCTTCTGGCATCATAGTTGTTACCATCATTTGCATTTCCATCAGTTCTCCAGGGGCGATTTCAAATATTAGTTCGTCATGAACCTGAATGGACATTTTTGACTGCATTTTTTGTATTTTCATCTCGTTTGAAATATTAATCATGGCAAGCTTGATGACGTCTGCTGCTGTTCCCTGTATTGGCATGTTTACGGATACTCGTTCAGCTGCTGCTCGGTGACCGGGATGACCAGCGTTGATGTCTGGCAGGTACCGTCGTCGACCTATGACGGTCTCTGCGTAGCCAGTTTCGCGTGCTGATTGTTTCGCTTGTTCTATGTAATTACGAATTCCTGGATATTTGCCGAAGTAAAGATCGATGAATTCCTGTCCCTGTTTCCTAGTCAGGTCTGTTTGACGAGCAACGCCAATCGGTCCAAGCCCGTAGATCACCCCAAAGTTTAGAATCTTAGCTATTCGTCGTTGATCGGCTCTTACATCCTGTACTCCGTACATTGCGCGCGCAGTGGAGGCGTGGATGTCTTCACCGTTTTCAAATGCTTCAAGGAGAGCTGGATCTTGTGACAGGTGTGCAAGGATTCTTAGTTCGATCTGCGAGTAGTCTGCCGCCAAAAATTGCCAGCCGTTTGCGAAATCGCTAACGAATGCCTTTCGAACCTTTCTGCCCAGCTCGGTCCGTACTGGGATATTTTGTACGTTAGGATCGTTACTTGAAAGTCGCCCGGTGGCTGAACCGACCTGGTTGAAGCTGGTGTGAACCCGCTGGGTATTGGGGTTTGCCAATAGCGGTAGGGCATCAACATATGTAGATTTGAGCTTTGTTAATTCGCGGAACTTTAGTACTGCATCGGCGATTTGGTAAATTCTATCGTCAAGTCCTGGGCTCTCCTGAATTTTCTCTAAAGCATTGGCATCCATGGACCAGCCTGTTTTAGTTTTTCGGGTTTTAGGCGCCCCTAGTTCACCAATTAGCAGATCAGCTACTTGTTGGTTTGAAGCCAGATTAAGTTTGCGCCCCCCGATTACGCTGGTTGTCGCCTGTTTGATTAGCTCGACTTCAGTTCCGAGTTGTTCAGACATATCTGCAAGCGCGGCTTTGTCGATAATCATGCCGTTGCGTTGCATCTCGATAATGACCGGGAGTAACGGGATTTCCACTTCTTTATTTATGTAATCGGCTTGATGGTCTTGTATCTCCTGCTTGAGATTTTCATATAAACGCCATGTAAAGTCCGCGTCCGATGCTGCGTACGGACCTGCTTGCTCAATTGGCACTTCCGCCATTGTGATTTGTTTTTTGCCAACTCCTATAAGTGTCTTAATTTCAGTCATATTCTGGTTGAACAGCTGCAAGACAAGCTGTTTTAGACCGATGGAGCGATATCCGCACAATGCTGCCGCGATCATGGTGTCGAAGCCTAAGGCTTTTACATCAATGCCTGCAGTGGCCAATACCATCAAGTCAAAATTGGCATTGTGTGCGATTTTATTGATCGATTCATCTTCGAACAATGGGCGTAGTCGCGTAAGGCCATCAGAGAATGAGACTTGTGCGCCTTTATTGTGTCCAACAGGAACGTACCAGGCATGCCCTGTTTTTATAGCGAAAGAAAGGCCTACCAAATCAGATGTCATTGGGTTAAGGCCGGTTGTTTCTGTGTCGAATGCAAATTCACCATTTTTGTGAAGTTGATCAATCATTGTCTGAAGACTAGCCATATCCGTGACTATTTCATACTC
>CAJWJL010000237.1:0-2895 GCA_913042135.1 uncultured Chloroflexota bacterium
GGGGGACTTGACATGACACGTAGCAACGTTGAAATTCATTATTTGGCGAGAGAAACATCAAATAAAAACGTATTTATGCGCAACAATATGTGGATTTAATGTTCAGAGAGATTCGAGATAGAAAAATTGCTAGAAATTATGTATTGTTTTGAATTAATATAAAAAAAGTATAAAAAAAGTATTGAACTAAAAACAAACAAGTTCTTGACGAGTTCGGTGATCCGTTGGTATTCTGTAGGTCGTGGTTCTGTCGGGTGGGGTATGCCGCTTGAATGTTTCCGTTACAACTGAAAAATGACCTAATCAGGTATTAAAAAATCGGGTCAAACGGAACCGAGGCAACCTACATTTACATTGATACTCTGCTCAGACCACTAAGGAGACAAATGAGAGGCGCAAAAACTAAAAAGATGGTATTGGCTGAGCGCAAGCTCAGGCGCCCACTTGAAAAGGCTCTGCCTGAAATTGTCAACGATGTTGGTCTCACTGGAGCTGCAAAACGTTTGGGAGTGAGTAAAGCCACTTTGAGTTACTGGTTATTGAAGCTTGATATCGAAATCCGTCGCGTGGCATTAGCGCCGGGCGAAGAGATTGAAATTAGGCGTGTGTCGAACTGAAAATCGACTAACTTACAAACTTCTCGTGTTGTCTCTTGCCTAATGATTCAAAAATGCGATTGACCGCGATTGGCCTTGTTGCTAACGTGGTTCAGAGACGAATTTTCAACTGTCTACATCATGTGATTTGATGGGGATGGAATACCGCTAAGGATGATATTGTGACGGGTAACCGCGTAAACGTAATGATATTCGCTTCGATTTTGATGCTACTCGTGCTGGTTGGCTGCAACGAGAAGCAGATTCCGACCCAGGTACCGATGGAATTTCATCCAACCCCAGCGGACGCTGTAGAACGCTCACAGGAAACTGGAACTACCGCCAGCAAGACTGAAGCCGCACCTGCGAAATCGACTGGTGACGCAGTGTCGGGAGAGCAACTGTTTTCCGACAAAGGCTGTACGGCATGTCATTCAACGGGTGAAGAGACAGTCATCGGGCCGGGCCTTGCTGGGATTTACGTACGGGCAGGGGAGCGCACCTCACTCGACGCGGAAGCGTATATTGAGGAGTCTGTAAGGGAGCCGGATGCATTTGTGGTCGATGGCTTCACTGATGGTTTAATGCCTGCGTTTGATGACCTGTCTTCACCTGAAATAACCGATTTGATCGCGTATTTGAAAACGCTTAACTAATAGAAGTTCAAACGGACCCGAGTTTCGCTTAACCAGAGAGCTCTGGACGAACATTGGTGCTTTCGGACAACTAATCCTAATCGAATACAGAAAAATAGGATTTAAAAAACTTATCAACATCGACTTGAGATGCTATGCGGTGTGAGCCCGGGTTACCAGAATGCCATCGTGTAACACCATCACTTCTACCTTCACTTCTTTTTACAGTTATCGTGCCTGTGGTGTAATCACACACAGAAGGATCAAAAATAGCTACAGCGGCTAATGGATCATGAAATCTGAGTAATGGTCGATCCTCGAACCAAATTTTGGACATTTCATAGACAGGCGTGAGTAATGGGTGTTGAAACCGTCCTTTTACCTGCATGGAGTCCATTACGACCTGATAGGTCACATCCAGTCCTATAGATGTATGTAATTGAACGTCAGCGCCGTACACGATCTCTGCGGCTGCAGGATCACAGTGAATGTTCCATTCAGATGCAGGCAATTCGTCCGATTCCATAAATCTACCACCCATAATTTGGAGTGATTTCAAAAGCGGTGGTACGTCAGGATGATCTACGAATAGTTGCGCTATGTTAGTCAACGGACCGACGGCTAACATAACAATTTCACCTGGGTTACTTCTTACTGTACTAGCTATAAATTCATTGGCGCTCTGATCACTGAAATTAGAATCATGGTCCCACTCCGTTAGAACCCTATTCTGGGGCACCATTGGTTGTCTGGTAGGTCCATCAACGCGATCGCTTGATCCGATCCTTATAGGGATATCCTTTTGTGCTGTTTTGCATAAAACGCTTGCGAGTCTAGCGCGCATCAGGACATCTCCGGATACGGTGGTTATTCCCAATAAATCACATCGTGGCTCTGCTAAGAGGTAAGCCAAAGCGACAGCGTCATCCAAATCTGAACCTATATCAGTATCAAAAAGTATTTTGATTTTTCGCCCACTCATATTTTGGAATACCTCAATGTCCTAGGTTTCTAAAGATATGCCTACATTGAAAAATGAACTAGTGAATAATTAATTGAGGAACTTGCGCTTCGTCAATGACTAAATACCCCCGTGCCACGCCTGTGACATTTTGCAGTCAGTTAATCTTTCCAAGTTGCGCCAACGATCGACGCCGCCTGATAGCCTGCGCCGAAACCGTTATCTATGTTGACGACTGATACTCCGGGTGCGCAGGAGTTCAACATCGCCAGCAGCGCAGCTACGCCACTTAGACTGGCTCCATAGCCTACAGACGTGGGCAGTGCGATAACCGGGACGCGTACAAGTCCTCCCACAACACTAGGAAGTGCTCCTTCCATGCCGGCCACGACTATGATGACCTTGGCGCTATTGAGTTCGTTCATTCGATTTGAGAGTCTATGCAGGCCCGCGACGCCTACGTCGGTTATCAGGTTGACATCACAACCCATAAGCGTTGCTGTGAGAACTGCCTCGTTGGCGATTGGCAAGTCGGAAGTTCCGGCTGCCACTACCGCAACGCCTGGGATCAGGTTTTTTTTCTCGCGCCGATCGGCCCAAATCGCTTGTGCTCCTTCTTCCCAAACGGCTTCAGGGACTGCTTGGGAGAGTATTTTGAACGCTTGTTTGGAAGATTTTGTTACCAAGACCACACCTTCCTTGG
>CAJWJL010000238.1:0-2888 GCA_913042135.1 uncultured Chloroflexota bacterium
GTCCTACGATATTTGGCAGCCTGACATAACCTGGTGCGGTGGAATCACAGCGGGATTACGCATAGTTGAAATGGCGATCCGAGATAAAACAGCGGTAGTGCCACATCGAGGTGGGGAGCCTTGGGGTTTACATCTCATCGCTGCTTCAGAATGCGAGGATTTCGCAGAACTAGTAATGGGAACGCGCCCAGAACCCCAATCCCAACAGGATAATCTTTGGATTGGCCTCCCAGAACCGAAAAACGGTCATATACAGATCACAGATGCGCCAGGTTTTGGAGTGAAGCCTAACGAAAAGTTACTTTAAAGATCATGACCCAACGGTTCTGTAACAAACGTTAAGACCCATACTGCTATTAGTAACCCGAAAATCGTCCATAAGTCTTATCTCCGGGTTATTTATCCCCCAGTCTGAATAAAACATTGAACGGAGGGCTTTTCTCAATTTACCAGACTACCCATCCTGGCGAAATAACAAGTACCCTGTGGCTAAAATAAACCTGAGCTCTAGTAAAACTTAGACTCCACACCCGAGCATTCTCAAAATAAGACTTTATTTCAATCCGATCGTCAACTAAAACGATCAAGAAAACAAAAATGCCAATCCAGACATACATTCAATCCATTGTCGACGCTACCGTTGAAGAGATGGAACGAGATCCTTCGGTATTCACCATGGGAGAGGACCTGCGCCATTCACTTTACGGTGCTACTGCAGGCCTCGTAGATCGTTTCGGGGAAGATAGGGTCATCGACACGCCGCTTTCGGAAAATGGTTTCTTTGGGGCAGCGTTGGGTGCATCACTGTGCGGCATGCGCCCAATCGTGGAAACTGTCACCAGCTTTCTGTGGGTAGGGATGGATCAATTGATCTCTCAAGCAGCAAAGATGCGGTACATGTTCGGTGGTCAAGCACAACTTCCCGTCACCTTCAGAGTCAGGATGTTTTATGCACGCGGTGCTGCTGCTCACCATTCGGATAGAAATTACCCAACCTTTATGAACACTCCAGGATTAAAAGTTATCTGTCCAACAAATGCTTACGATGCAAAAGGATTGATGAAAACAGCGGTTCGTGACAATGATGTATGTTTGATTTTTGAAGATGGGATCGCTATAAGCTCCCGATGCGAAGTCCCCAACAACGAAGATTTACCTGGCGGAGAATTATTAGTACCGTTTGGGGTTGCTAACAGGGTTCGCGAAGGCTCAGATGTGACAATTGTCGGAGTAGCGGGCGGTGTGCAACATGCTATAGATGCAGCTAACACATTGGAACCGGAAGGTATTTCGGCTGAAGTCATAGATCCAAGAACCCTTGTCCCACTGGACACCGACACCATTCTTAAATCTGTTGAAAAAACGAGTCGACTTGTCGTGGTAGATCCTGCCCACAAGATGTGTTCTGCCGGTTCAGAAATAGCAGCAATAGTCGCTCAGGAAGCATTCTGGTCTCTAGAAGCTCCTATCCAGGTGGTCGCGTCAGAACAGGTAAACGTACCCTACTCACCTGCACTTGAACCATTGGTATATCCGACGCCCGAAAAAGTCGTAGAAGCAGTTCGAAAGATACTCTAAACGTCTACGTCTAAAATCAAAAACTTACGCACTGATTAAACATGTGTACTTCAAGTTCTGATAAATTTCACAATCTACCAAAACTCAGTAGAAAAAGAGATTAAATATGGGTTTCTATATGATTCAAGGAAGACTGTCTAAAGAGGCATTCAAAGCTATGGCTTCCAGCGACACTGATCGCCGTGAGGCTGTAGGAAAAATGCTAGAACAGATAAACGGGAAATTACACGGTTACTATTTCGCGTTCGGCGGTAACGATATCGTGGCAATTATAGAAGGTCCCGACAATGTATCAGTAGCATCTGTCGCTATCGCTGTCGGATCATCAGGCACTGTCCAAAATATCACCACGACACCACTTCTAAGTTATGAAGAGGGCATGGAAGCAATACGAGGTGCGGCCAGCGTTAGTTACACCCCCCCCGGGCAGTAATTCCAGTACGTTGCTCCTCGTCTTATGAAGCTGACCTTCGACTAGCCAATCGAATGTTTCAGAGAAATACTGCTACCCGTAAGCATCCAGTAAGTTGGAGTTTTCACGCGACCTGAATCACCAAAAAAGACTCATGGTGGGCGAATAAAGAAATCAGCGATAGAAGTCGCTATTTCAAAGCTCGAGCGATACGCTCACAAGCCTGCATGTAAATCGTAGCGTCCACGTTGATGGATAAATACTGAACACCTAGATCGATAAGCCACTTACCCATTTCTACATCTTTAGCGTATGAGCCAACTACTCGACCTCGTGCCCTCGCCTTCGCTGTAGCTTTTTTCAACGCATCCTCTACTATCTTTGAACGGACTTCTCCGGGTACACCAAGCGACTGCGAGATGTCGTACGGACCTAAGAACAACACATCTATGCCATCTACGGTCATGATTTCGTCAAGGTTATCGAGGCCCTTCTGCCCTTCTATATGAACAACCGTCATAGTCTCGTCATTCTGACGGGCTGGGTGATCAACTGCATCATCCTTGTAATAATTACCGGCACGAGTAAATACTGAAACACCCCGTTCGCCCAGAGGAGCGTATTTGGCAGCATGAACAACCCTTCGGGCATCGGAGATCTCGTTGATCTGTGGTACCTGAACTCCATCAGCGCCAACATCGAGTGCTCGCAAAATCGGCCATTCCTCATTACCCCCAACACGGATAATTGGGGCAACTCCGGTCCCTTGAGCTGCGATCACCAGATCCGTAACAGTTTGCATTGATAAGGGACCGTGCTCTGTGTCCAGAATGCAAAAATCCATCCCGGCGTAACCGAGTGCATCGATCATTGTTGCAGATGGCACGATCGTAAACGG
>CAJWJL010000239.1:0-2871 GCA_913042135.1 uncultured Chloroflexota bacterium
GCAAACCTTTACTCAACATATCCGGGAGACTTTCTCGAATACGTGAACGCACCAATTGGCAAAGGCACACCAGTGCCGGGCAACTTAAAACCATTAGTTGCAGTGCCCACGACAATTGGAACAGGCAGCGAAACTACAGGCGTTGCAATTTTCGATTTCAAAGATATAGGTGCAAAGACCGGGATTGCTCATCGATCACTTCGCCCAGACGTCGGCCTAGTAGATCCAGAAAATACCCACTCACTACCGAAGATGGTCGCAGCTTGCAGCGGCTTTGATGTGCTGTGCCACGGTATAGAGTCATATACAGCGCTGCCCTTTTCAAAACGAGAAGCCCCTCCGACTCCTGCACACCGACCCGCATATCAAGGATCAAACCCAATTAGTGACGTTTGGGCTCTAGCAGCCCTAGATCTAGTTGGAAATAACATCTTAAATGCAGTGCTTGATGATGACGATAATGCCAGATCCAACATGGCGCTGGCGGCAACATTCGCAGGAGTAGGCTTTGGCAATGCAGGCGTTCATCTCCCCCACGGCATGTCGTATCCGGTTTCAAGCCTTGTAAAGAAATATAGACCGGATGGGTATCCTGAAGAAAATGCTATCGTCCCTCACGGCATGGCTGTTATTCTCAACGCGCCAGCGGTTTTCCGTTACACAGCACACTCAAATCCTGAAAGACACATACACGCAGCGAAACTTTTGGGTGCCGATGTAAGTGACGTTGGGCCTGAAGAGGCCGGAGATGTTCTCTCGGATAGAATCATTCATATCCTCAAGGAAATAAACGCCCCTAACGGTCTGAGCGAACTAGGCTACACCGACAATGACATACCAGCACTCGTAAAAGGAACACTTCCACAACATCGCGTGACGAAACTAGCCCCGCGCGAGACTGGATCAGAAGATCTGGGTAAATTATTTAGCCAATCAATGCAACTCTGGTAACGTTACAAGCAATACTCACATGTTCTTAGTAAAGTGCCAATTTCATATCTGAGAAGGTTATGCGCTTAATGATCACGTTTCAGAAGTCATAGAAAATATTCTCATGTCGACCAATTTTTCTTTCATACAACTTGCTGATCCTCAATTCGGCCTATTCGCTTCTTATAGCGGATTAACCGATGAAGAAATAGATGCACACGCTAAACGCGGTGTGATCGTAAAGAAAACACACAAAATTACTGGATTTGCCGATGAGACGAGATTATTCGCGCTCGCAATTCAACATGCCCAACGGTTCAATCCGGCTTTCGTAGTTGTATGTGGCGACATAATCAATGAAGCAGGTAACGAGGATCAAATAGCCGAAGTAAAACGAATTGCAGGGCTCTTGGATAAGTCCATCACCATCCGATGGGTTTCGGGCAATCATGACGTCGCCTTCGATCGTATTTCTCCTGATCAAGAATCGATAGATCGCTATCGTAAAAATTTTGGGCCAGATTACTATGCGTTCTCTCATCAAAATATCCGTTTTCTCGTAATCAACTCAACCCTACTTACACCACCAAACACCCTACTTAAAGAGGCCTGGGACCAGGTGGCATTCGTTGAACATGAGGCTATGAACGCTAAATATGAAAGAATCGTACTTTTGAGCCATCATCCTCTTTTCATCGAGTCCCCTGATGAGGAAGACAGCAATTGGTCTATCGAAAAAAAATATCGAGCCCCTCTACTTGAAATGGCTAAAAAGCACGGCATCGAAGCGAACTTTGCTGGACACTTGCACCGCAACAACATCGTATCGACCGACTATATAGAAGTAGTAACATCAGGACCTGTCGGATATCCATTGGGGCAAGACCCATCCGGATTACGAAGGGTCGAAGTTACGCCCAAAGGGCTTAAGCATCAGTACCACCCTTTGGAGACCACTCAAACTACGAAGTCTAATTAGCTCTGACCCATACGCATCACCCGGGGCGGAGAGATCTGTCGCACCGAAGTAATCAATCCTATTGATATTGCAATAAATATTGCCCCCAACACTCCTAAAAGCACACCGATTGACTGCCAGTCGATGTCTAGAACCACCGGTGGAACAACTCTTAATCCTTCACCAGAGGTTACAAGGAATGGAATAATGGTTGCACCCATACGAATACCAAGCACGCCACCAATGAGAACTGATGGCAGTAAGACCATGAGCAGTTCTAGTGTCACTAAACCTAGTACCTGACGCGTCGTAAGCCCCAGTGTCCGTACAACTGCGTATTCCATCATTCTAGAAGCAAATGTAACCTGTGAATACACCAGAAATCCAACAGCACTGGCGGCCAAAACGGTGGTAAATGCTATTGCAAGAAGAGCACGCCAACCCGCGGAAATAAGAGGGTCAACGACGGCGTCAAGAAGCAACTGATCCTGTGCAACAAATGATGGTGGGAAAGAACTGCGTCGCATTAACTCGGCCCCGACCGCAGACGGCTGAGCTTCTCCGGTTTTAATCCATATTTCATTAGCCTGCTCGGCTGCACGCATACGATCAGCGTTCAGTGCCATCCATGTTGATCTGATATCTCCAATCAGAAAGCTGGAGAACTCCGGATCAACAGTGGGAAAGTAGTCAACAACACCCATCAGTTTAATAAATACCGGGTTACCTAAAATGTCGACATTAACACGATCACCAACCCTGTAACCACCACGATCCATGAAACCTGTACTGGCAATCACCGATATAGGAGATTTGGCAGAACCAGCAGACACTCCACTGAGTCTAGTGACGACCACTGGTGTCCAAGTCATCACTGCAATACCTTCATCTTGTCGCTCAGTTGCTTCGGTCGACTTAGAAATCAGTGGTTCAAGTCTTGCTCCATATTGATTGAGGCCAGGCTCGTAAGTCCTCCATAAAGA
>CAJWJL010000240.1:0-2865 GCA_913042135.1 uncultured Chloroflexota bacterium
TTCCGTAATCTTGGTGGTGACCCCGGTGTCGCAACCTATATGAACGGGGTCTATTCAGAAGATTTATACACTGCAACGATAGGATCATTCTGGGATATAGATCGCATCGAGATCTTGCGTGGACCACAGGGAACCTTGTATGGCCGTAATGCTGTGGGTGGCGCGATGAATTTCCTGTACAAGAAACCGACGGATGAGTTCGAATTTTCCGCCAAGGCTGTTCTCGGCACCTACCGTACACACGATACTTATCTCGCGGCTTCAGGGCCTCTGAAAGAAGGTGTGCTAAATGGCAGGTTGACAGCCTCGTCACGACAACATGATGGCTGGATTGAGGAAAGAAGTGACCTGGGTCCGGACCTTGACAGCGGCGATGAAATGAACTTTGCGGTACAGCTCGAATGGTTTATCAATGACGATATGACATTCCATGTTCGCAGTAACAAAGCCAAGATCGACCGCACATTCGGCGGTGGTGATGGCGGTGGTCTAATAGTCCTCAGTGGTGAAAACAACATTATTCCTGGTGGTGATCAACTACGCAACTATACAGTTGAGAGCAACGGTATTCGTGATATTGACTATGCTGTAATCGATCCAACTGACTCGGCTTTTTTCGATGCGACTCAACCAGTATTTACTTTTACCAATCCAACCACCGGTGCTGCCATTCCAGCTCAACGAATCCGTCCCGGCGTTGATGGGGCCGGAAGTTCTGGGCATCCGAACTACGGCAGAGATGTCACTGCGGACCCAAGTGACTGTGTATTTTTAGATCGTAAGGATATTGACGGTGATGACCTTTGTGCCTACACAAATGGATTGAACGTGGAAATCTTTGATCAACAGGGCAATCAGGCTGAATTTACCTGGGATATCAACGAAGCATTAACATTCAAATACATCTTCGGATACAGCGAATTGATGTACGAAAGGATTACTGAAGATGATTCGACAGCGAGTCTGACCGACGACGAGCAGTTTTATGTGAACCATGAAGCCGAATACGTCTCGCATGAGTTTCAGTTGTTCTCGGATGTAACTGATTCGCTTACGTTTACCTCTGGTGTGTTTTTCTACAATGCCTACATTGATCAACGATATGATTTCTACTCGTCGGTTAGTTCTCCGCAGTTCGTTGATCCGAACTGGGCGATGGACACTATCGTTGCTACATTGACAACTGCCGTATTGGGTTTACCTTCGGGTTCTCTTGTACCTGGTGATCCAGCGCTGACGTTTTTGGCGGGCGCAACACCGGCTCATGTGTTCTCAGCGAAAGAAGCAGCTCAAGCCGCAGGATATCCGGAAGGACAGATTTTCCAGGCAACGGGTTCCTGGTTAGGTGATGATTCGCTTGGGTCCATCCCACACGGCATCGTCACGCCCGGTAGTAATCTTCATGGCGTGAACCGGAC
Source organism: uncultured Chloroflexota bacterium (assembly GCA_913042135.1). GTDB lineage: Bacteria > Chloroflexota > Dehalococcoidia > Lucifugimonadales > Lucifugimonadaceae > Lucifugimonas. The sequence continues at coordinate 1,419 of CAJWJL010000240.1, forward strand.
TGAGCGGGAAGCTTTTGCTGCCTATACACAAGGCGTATGGGACATTAACGAGAAGTTCACTTTAACCGCAGGTTTACGCTATGCCTGGGACGATATTTCTGGTGAGGAAAACTATGTTCAATATGCCGAGACCATGTCGATTCTAGATGCGTTTGGCCTCAATCTTGCGACAGCCAATATATTCAGAGGCGCGATCGATGGTGCGACCCTGCAGCCAACTGGATTAGTGGAACCCTGGCTAGCCGGTGTACCAATAACTTTTGGCCTGCATCGTCATTTTCAGCGTAAAGACGAAAAAATCACCTGGCGCATAAATCTGGACTACACTATCGATGATGATTCGATGATGTACGCCAATGTCACATCGGGTTATCGTTCTGGGGGATTTAATCTGACGTTTTTCAGCCAGACACCGGAATTTGACCCCGAAGAATTGATCGCCTATGAGTTGGGGTATAAGGGGCAGTTCCTGGATAATTCTCTCCAGGTCAATGCGTCGCTTTATTATTACGATTACGACACCATTCATACTCGCACTGAGGAAGCCTGCCCGCCTGGTGGAACACCGTTGAGCGCTCAGAGTGCCTGTGCCGTCGCGGATTCAACCACATCCGTCCAGTCGGCGCCGGGTGCTGAAATCAATGGCCTGGAGTTTGAGGTCTTATGGTTGGCGACTGATAACTGGACGTTTGGTGGTAACTTCAGTTACACCGACACGGAGTATACCAAATCGTTCATGATCGTGGATGGTGCAAGTCCAACGACCCCTGGTCAAATCTATGATGCGGATTCAAATCCTGACCGAAGGATTGATGTTAAGGGTAATCAATTGCTACAGGTACCTGAAACAAAAGCCAGCGCCTATGCCGTTTATAACTATCCACTGGGAAGCAGGGGTGACCTGGATCTACTTGCCAGTTGGAGCTATATAGACGACGTCTACTTCTCCGCCTATGCATCGAAGGCAGATCTGGCGCCAGCCTATGATCGTTTCGACCTTCGAGCTACATGGACGAATGCTGATGAAAGCTGGATAGTTTCTGCTTTTGTGAACAATGTTCAGAATGAAATCGGCATCAGACAGATCCTGAAACATGGTGGCGGAGACGGTTTCCGTCGAACGGCGCAGGTCTCAGAGCCCCGGCACTGGGGATTTGAATTCACTTATACGATGCGGTAGTTGCTGCAGATAACTCAAGGCGGTCTTCGGGCCGCCTTTTTATTTGTGGGGTCAGAGTGAAATGCCAGAGTAAAAACGACATTTGGGTGTATGTCGTCAGAACCTTTTGGACTAATAGCCACTTGATTTAAGAGAGTGTCTCGCTCATTTGGTTGTCTGATAATTGTCGACGGTAATGCATCTCTTTGCGTAGTGCCAGTCCTGGTTAATGTCTTCTTTGCGGCAAAGCTCAGCAATGCTGTCTTCACCACGAAGTCCTTCAAGGAC
>CAJWJL010000241.1:0-2813 GCA_913042135.1 uncultured Chloroflexota bacterium
ATGAGGTGCATCTGGAGGCTATTGCCAAAATGGAAGTCAGAGACAACGATTCGGCCGCTTCTGTGAAGCACTATCTAACGCCTGGAAGCTAGAGGCAAGCTGCTAATAAATACCACTTCTGGGAATGAAGTTGTGCGGGCCTTGCCAGTTCAGGATTAATCGCTCTTCCTCCATCTAACTCAAAAAATTTTATGATCACCGTCGCCCAGACATAGTCATAGTGATGAAAAGACACTTAGAGTGAAGAAGAGCATAATATTAGTTAATTTTTTATCGTCATGACCCTCTACAGTACCTAACTGTTCGTCCTGTACGTTGTCAGCCCATATGGGCTGACGTCACACAGTAGGGTCAAACAAACCATTGGGTGTAAAATTTGATGGAAGTATTTGATCCTTTTCCATAAAGTGCCAGTTGATGGCGATATTTATATCCACATTTTCTTTTGCAGTCCAATGAGGTTAGCTCAGTTACTGAAAATAACCTTGTGCAAGACTTCACCTCCCAGTGGTATCGTAATCGTTTTGTCGATGCGTTCACCTTTGTAGTCGCCACGCAGAATGTAATCCCCTGCGGTAACCATGAACGTGGTGTTACGGCGTACTTCGCGCGCGATCGGTCGGGCACCTTTCACGCTGTCGCTCTTAAAGAGGCTCCATCCCGCATGTCCCTTGGTGGGGGCACCGTCTGTGCCGACTGCCTGTACCCGTAGAAGCCCCGCACCTAGGTCTATCGTACGTGCACCATTATTACCAGGTCGAAGATTGAGTGGGAATTCAACCTCCAGATCTTCGCTGTCGACGACACCTATATAGTCCCCTGGTGGTACTATAAATCGCACGCTTGTACCCGGGTCAGTTGCGACCAGGGCTCCTCGGCTGCCATTCGAATTTTTCGTGAACAAACTCCATCCTAATATTCTACGAAGCGGTTTGGACCCAGAACTCAATCTAGCATCGATCTCAATGCGTGCGTGAGCCATGACCACATCCACGATTATGGGATCGGTTGTCTCAACGGTGAAAACATGGCGTCTGTTAATATCACCAAGCTTAGCAGTGGCCACGTATTCCCCTGGCTCCAGTGCCACAGGAAACTCAGCCGTAAGCCCAATGCGTTGGCGTTCACTAGTCACACTATCGGCTTGCAAATAAACGTTCCACATCACAGCTTGTTCGACAAGTTCTCCTTTTCTATTCACGGCACGAAGAGTCACGTTGCGGACGGCCTTAGCCTCGGTGACCGTCTTGCCCAGTGCCTCTGACAATTCACCGGCGTTGGCTGCATCCAAATAAAGTCCGCCGGTTTCATTCGCAAGACACTGCAGGGCAGCCGTATTTCGGCCAGCCAAATCGAAACCGATCACATGTGTGCGAAAATTGATACCACTAGCAGCAAGTTGCTTGCCAAGCGCGCAAGGGTCTGCATTGCAGGTTTCTAGCCCGTCGGTGATTAGAATCACGGTGCCAGACTGTGTGTCATGATTGAGAGATTCAGCGGCACGTCGAACTGCCTCGGAAAGCGGGGTTTTTCCCTTTGCCGTTACATTTTCAACGGCAGATCTAAGTCGGCTCGCACTAAACTGGGCGACTGGCACGAGAATCTCTATGTCACTGCAATCTCTCGTGCGACGATGACCATAGGCCATTAGACCCAGATCGTCGGTTTCATCCCAACTATCAATAAGCTCACCCAGAACACGCTTGGCGGCCAGAATTTTACGTTCGCCATCAACGCGACCCCGCATGCTTCCCGACCCATCGAGCACGACCATGACTCGGCTATCCTCCGCTAGAACTGGCTCCGCGATTACCGTAATTGAGAGAATCAGAAGTACTAATAGCCGCATCATTTTTCCTATGTCGAGACCTGCATCCGTTGTTTTATCTTCAAGTGATTTTACATCTGATATATTAATCAGGCTATGAAAAAACTACTAGCTAAGGCGCATGGTAAGGTAATCCCCCATTAATAATGGTTCTCAGGGTACCGCCAAATTAGCTTCCCCACGCTCAGAATTTTGCCGAATTGGCTCTTAGACCATCGCCGCATTTTTCCAAGATGCAAAGGAACGCAATCTGAAAAATCGATAAGTCTCAGCTGGCACTAGATGACGACCCAAGTTGACCACAATATAGACAGCAGCATGGATATTTAGAAATCGCTGGCTTTGTTTCATTGATTTGAAGCTCCGCATGCCCCGCTCTCTCACCCTGGTTGGTTGACGAGATAACTCAGCTCTATTGTTCGCATATTGGGAATTGTCGTGAACAGATTTCGGAACCAATTCGCGATGAGCGATGCCATAGCTTCATAATTTATCTGTCACAATTTTCCTTGGTTCACCTTCGTGTTTCTTTAGCAATCTACCGAATGTACGTCGTCAACCCATATGGGACCACTAGCACTGTAGCCATCAAATCTTACTTGTAGATTTCTCTGAATAGGGCGTTAATGGTTCCTATACTCCGAGATGCTGTTTCGCGTCTATTCCAGATTTGTTCCCAACCTGACCCGACAGGATGGTTCTGCATTCGAATCATTACTAAAGCGCACGTTGAGTGATCTGAGCGATTAAAACGCACGCCCCCTCATTCATCGAACCCACGGCAATTTCAGCAATTACGACTGCTGCCCAATAGGTGACCAGTCAACCCTCTAGAGACACTTTCTCAATGAACTTGCGCAGTGTCTCTACTCAACAATCAGGACATGTTCTGGCCGACCGGTTCGTTTCGATACGAACGTCACTATCCTCCTACTTTATGTCAGGGTGCTGCTACGGATATATACGGCTCCTCCGCCCCCTGCCA
>CAJWJL010000242.1:0-2734 GCA_913042135.1 uncultured Chloroflexota bacterium
AAATGTCGTTTGCCGGACACCAACGGTTGGTCGCAGGCATTACATGTTTTTGAAAGTGTTCACCAATAGGTTTTTTTCAACAACGATGTCACTGAAATCTACGTCGGACTTGTAAATAAGATTCACACATGGTGAGTTGATCGGTTAATGAGGACTAAAAAAAAGAGAAAGATCATGAAAATAACTGATGTTGAAATCATCGTTGTGGATATACCGCAGCCAGGGGTGATGGATGAGTCCCCAGCCAAACCTGATACCTCACCATCGAGATCATCGATACGGGATCAATCTGATGCACAGGGCATCTCCGAGATAGCTCAAGTCAACCCTCCTCAAATAGTAGTGCTTGTTGTTAAGACAGATTCCGAGTTAGAAGGATATGGTTTTGGATGGGGCACAAAAGGTGGCATGCGGACGGCGCACACCATTGCGGAAGTCTTCCGCCCCGAATTGATTGGTAATGACCCTTTGGATCGAGAACGATTGTGGCACGCGGCCCATCGGGCAGATCGTTACGGGGGTCTTGCATCTTTCAACTCATATGGCCCACTTGATGTTGCTTTATGGGACATAGCATCCAAATCTGCAAATCTTCCGTTATACAAGCTTATTGGTGCTTATCGCGATCGGATTCCGGCATATGCCAGTTCCCCGTTTATGGCCACTCCAGAGGAATACGTTTCACTGGCGATTCGAGCGAAACTTGAAGGATTTACTGCCTTCAAGCTTCACCCACCCGGAGAACCTGATCTTGACATTGCTTGTTGCCAGGCTGTTAGAGCAGCCGTCGGACCTGGATTTGTCTTGATGAGTGATCCGGTTGGCGGCAATTATGATCATGAAGACGCTATTCGGGTGGGACGCGCATTGGAAAAATTAGAATATTTGTGGTTAGAAGAACCTCTATACGATCACGATATGCATGGCCTTGAACAACTTAGCCGAACTTTAGATATTGCGATTTGTGCGGGTGAATGGAACTCCGATTTTTTTTCAAAAATTAATTACCTTAAATCTGGTGCGGCAGACATCATTCGCGCTGATGTTTCTTGGACTGGTGGTGTAACCGGAACCCTAAAATCTGCCCATATTGCGGAAGGATTCGGTGTCAATTGTGAAATACATATGACCGTACTCTCATTAATGGATGTCGCTAATCTACACGTGGCGCTAGCCATCAAAAATTGCCGGTATCTTGAACTCCCCTACCCTGACGGAGCGGCTTTTGGGATCAAAAATCCGTTGAAAATCGACAATGAAGGATATGTGCGAGCTCCAACTGAACCCGGGCTTGGCGTCGATATTGATTGGAATATCATTAACAAAAACTCGGTTGTTCGGATCTGAAAATGATTGTCTATCGATCTTAATTTTGCTTACAAATTCTTTTTTACATATACCTGGATTTACGATTCCGGACGAGGAAAAATTGTGGAGGTCTGGGGTCAACACATGGAAACAAGCCATAAATTCACGACAATTGACTTCTAAACAGAAGACATTTCTCCAGCAATCCACTCAGGCATTGATCAATCGTGACTCAGTATTTTTCAACGAATGTTTCCCTATCAACGAACGTTGGCGTTTATTGCCAGAATTTGAAAATGAAACAGCTTTCCTAGATATAGAAACAACTGGTCTAGGAAAAGATGCATATATTACGATCTGTGGAATTCTTGATAAGAGCGGGTTCACTTCTTATGTTCGAGGTGAAAACTTCGATGAATTGGTCCCGATCTTGGATAAATACAAACTTGTAGTTACATTCAATGGAATCTCTTTTGATATCCCTTACCTCAAGAGAGAATTTGGGCCATTGCTGAATGGAGCAGCCCACATAGATTTAATGTATATCCTTAGAAATATTGGTTTAACAGGTGGTTTAAAAAAGATAGAACGCATTTGTGGACTTGAGAGAAACGATGATCTTTCAATGCTGACCGGGAGGCATGCTGTTTTTCTTTGGAACATGGCGCAAGAAGGTGAACCTCAAGCCCTTGAAACTCTTATACGATACAACGCTGAAGACGTTTCATCTCTCCCATTGCTGACTGAATTCGCATACCGACAAAATTCGCTAGGAACACCTATGGCTGGATATGAATTCTCATCTCCCACAAGATTTGACCCGTCATTGCTTCCATATGATTCTGCCTTAGTTCGATACCTGTGCAGATCAACAGCAGAATGAATGCTAGACTTGCTTTCTAGCGCGCGCATATGTTCGCGTAACGGCTACTTAATATCCGTGTCTGCGTTATGAACAAACGCAGACAGAGACGACTGGCGTGGTAACTTGTCGGCACTTAAATATACCGAGCATCCAATCCTAACTAACACTGTTTTTCTCGCTGCATGGGGTGGTTGGCCCGATGCCGCAGAATCAGCGACAAGATCACTAAGAGAACTCGTACGCCAATTCTCTGCAACCAAATTTGCTTCAATCGACGCAGAAGACTTTTACGACTTTGCAGAACAAAGACCGGTCATCACTAATGAATCTGACGGATCTAGGAAACTAACTTGGCCAAAAAACGACTTCTTCTACTGGAAAGCTGACGATGGTGGTCGCGATCTTCTGATTTTCATAGGTGTCGAACCAAATTTGAAATGGAGAACATACACTGACCTGATACATCAGGTTGCAAATGAAAGTGACACCAAACTTCTAGTCACGGTCGGTGCCCTACTGGATTCAGTTCCTCATACCCGGTCTCCGAGGGTAACTGGTTCA
>CAJWJL010000243.1:0-2688 GCA_913042135.1 uncultured Chloroflexota bacterium
TGCTGCTCTTGTCCCCAGGGGGCATGAGGTGCTGTGTAATGAACATTCATGCAGAACGGGCGTTCCGAAACTATCTGGGAACTCAAATATTCAATGGCGTTATCAGTAAACACGTCACTGACATATCCATCTGGATAATACGATTCGCTGTCTTTGAACATAGGAGCCTGGAAGTAATCACCTGACCCAGATTGATGCACGTCCCAAAACTCAAAACCAGCCTGTGGGACTACTGCATCTCCAAGGTGCCACTTACCACTCAGGCCGCAATCGTAACCGTTATCCCTTAACATCTGGACATACGTCTGGCGCCCCTCCAGATACTGGATTCGTTCGCCATCCGCTGGAAGTTCCGCCGAATTACCTCTTCTGAGAAAATCCTGTACTCCATGTTGCGATGGCATTTGGCCCGTGAGTATGGATGCTCGAGCTGGCGAGCATACAGGTGAGGCACAAAAAAAATTATCGAAACGCACACCCGTAGCAGCAAGCCTGTCAAGGTTGGGAGTCTTCAGTTCCCAAGTCCCTGCAGAGTTCATGGCCCAAGGACCCTGATCATCACTCAAGATGAATAAGACATTAGGCCTGTCAGGATTTTTACTCGCCAACTTTTCTCCTCTGGTAAAGACACTGTCTTACGCTAATCAACTAGCGCGCCAAGAAACTTTGGCTATCTACGTCTGCACTAATTCGATACTAACTGCGATTCTTTCGCAACCAACCGTCGACAACACCGACTGTTTCGTCTACCACATCAGACTGGATGCCGTGCTGAGCCGCCAACGACTGAACCAACTTGTCCACACGTTCAATATTTGGAGCCCCGTTAGCCAAAGCCCTTGCCGCCGACGAGGGGTTAACCAATGAAAGTGCCGCATTAGCATATTTTTCAAACGGAACCAGATCTCCACGCTCTCCGCCCAATTTTTCACAAAGATCAATCACCCATTCATAAACCGACTCGGATGCGGACAAATCTGAATGTACAGCCTCTTTGATCGGACGCATGCCCGACTCCTGGACACAGCGATAGTTTCCAGCCATCAACATGCTCCATTTAGCAAGCGGGGTAAACACTGAATCGTGCACACGCAACTTGACTGGCAGCTCGACTTCCTGACCGCTCACCTTATACCTGATCGACTGTATGCCAGACTCTAAGTTACGCAATATTTCCGTATGTTCGTCCGAGTCGAATCTCGCAGCCTTGAAGTTTGTCGGCAGACCTACCTGAAGAACGTTAACTTTCTCTTCCGGCGGACGAAACGCCTGTGGATCAGGACTGCAGAGGGTTATGAGAGCAGGGTCGAAGTTATCCCAAACACTTGGATCGGTGTAACTATCTCGGATTCCTTCAGAATCTATTGACTGGATTCTACGAAGGTAGGCAAGAGGCGGCATGTTCATTATTGACATGCATGGCACTCCTGATTTCGCAACACGATTCAAAAGATCTTTTAACTCTGGAACACCGTATTGAGGCTCCTGCATAGCCAAACCGATCAAATCGTAATCTTCCGGATTCACATCTCGAGGGCCATCAGCAGAAAGGTGGCCCGGCATTTCCTTTGTGTGCAGTTCAACAAGGCCTTCAACGCCCCTCGCTGCCATGCGAACCTTAGCGCCTTCAGAATTAATCAGCTTAACCTCTTCCGGAAGACAGACCAATTTAACATCATGACCGGCAAGCGCTATCTTAGCCCCCAGTAGAGATCCATAGGACGCGCCAAGTATCAAAATTTTATAAACGGAAGACATACTCGCTCCAGATCAACCCAATTTTCGAGTGCAGATGATTTTGTATGGCGATAGTTTCAAACTAGTTACACCGCAAGTCAACTATCAAGTGCACGTCAACAAGAAACACAATCACCACCTACTACTTGATTGCATCCAGCAAACTTTGACAATCTTCGATCTTAATCTCACACAACATAATAAGATTTCCTACAATGGCATAAGTTGTATAACTCATACGAGTCGCGCTTATCCCACCAACAGCAAATGGAGCTGGCTTCCCACGGCCGGTAGCATCATCAGCCGGACCCATCCCTGAACCTAAAGCAGCTGCGTGAGTTTCATAAATTCGAACTTCAACATCTCGCTGATTATAAAAGCCATACCAAACACTCGTCGCGTCAGGAAGTGTTTCGGGTGAAAGCTGCTTCGATTTTTTCCATCCAGCTGTGACGACATCATCTACTGTGAATACGCCGCTCGGATTAATTATTTGAACAGGATCTTCTTCTAATTGCGATGAATACGACGCGTCATCGGGAGTCTCGGTGACATTCGATCCACAACCAATAATTGATACAACCGAAAAAGCCAGGATCGACATCACCATGAAACATATTGTCTTTATCGTCATGACCCTGCAGTATATGGCAATCACAACCCTCACATCAAAAGCGCACGTTATTAGGTAAAACAACCTTAACATCCGCCATCTACGACCGACCTCAGGGATCCGCCAGACATGACCCTAAATACAAATAAATTATTGGAAATCGATGCATGAATGGGTTCAGGCATGTAAATTAGCGAGCGAGTGTATTTAACCCCTTGCGCGACAGATTTAAAGATCAACAGGACAGAGTGCATGAGTAAAGAACGAATTGGATTTATCGGACTTGGGATGATGGGTTTACCTATGGCCCGTAATTTAATCGAAGGCGGTTACCAAGT
>CAJWJL010000244.1:0-2686 GCA_913042135.1 uncultured Chloroflexota bacterium
GAGTAAACATGACGTCCGCAATCGGCGAATTGTGAAGCGCCATAGTCAGAAAGAGTAGACTTAGTCCAAAAGCTACGGCTCCGAAAATGCCTAGCCGGCCAATTTTCTTGAAAGCATTTATAACACCCGATCGATTGGATAACGTAAGGCCCAAGCACAACATTAATCCGATCAGCAGGTGTCGCCAAAATACAATCTGCCAATCTGTCATATCCGCTAGTGCACGGATAAAGACTCCATTCAAGCTAGCCAGTGTTGCCGCCGTTATGAGGGTTGAAAATGCCAATCGGTATCGCATTGAGACAATCAGTTTTGAGTGGATGATTTGAAGTTTGTATATTTGGTTAGTTTTAAATCTTTTGATACCGTTATCTTATTTCTGTTTGGCAGAACCATCCAGAAGCGTGTGAGTATGCGAGAGTGATATTCCTCAGAGCTCCCTCCGCTGTGTGGAGACAATATATTCAATTGAACAAAAAGCAATGGGGGGTAGGTACCCCCCAAGTTGGTGTGCTGAAAACGTGCTGAAACTGGGTCCATTCCAGTCCTCTCCAGTCCCTTCAGGTCCGTTTGCGTGGAGTCGGAGCCTGTTATTTAACGGGTTTTAGGACTGTTGGTGAGGAGCGCTCTGCCTTCACACGGCAGGGGCTACTGGTTCAAATTCGGCCGCGCCCACTATATTTTCAATATCTTACGTTCGATACCGACCTAATACCTGCAAGCGTGGAACAAAACTGGGGGGTAGAGTCAGAGCAAAGAGACTTGAGAGTGTTGCTTAATTTCGAATTTGAAAAGGACCTGATCTTACCAACACTGCTGTTTTTCTATTCTATTCTCTGTGGTACGCTAACTTGGTTACATAAATCGTTAGGCAATAATTGCTTGACACAACTTTCCGCCCTTTATTTCTAAGGAGTCTGTAACGATGGCCACACTTGAAAAGAAATCTTTCGATAATCCCGATGAAACCAAAGCCCCAGACAAAACCCTCGCCCAAACGGTTAACTTCGGGACCGTTGCTGCGACGAGAATAACGGTACAGCCAGGCTGGAGTTGGTCCAGCTGCATCAAACCACACGTCGGTGGTGACAGTTGTCAGGCAGGCCATGTAGGAATGGTCCTAAAGGGTTCGCTACGATGTCGACATGATGACGGCACTGAGATTGTGGTGAATGCTGGCGATGCTTACTCGTTCGCCCCGGGTCACGATGGCTGGGTCGAGGGAGATGAAGAAGCTGTACTCTATGAATTTAATAACACCGGCAAGACTTACGCAGTTTGGGAGCAAACCTGAAGATCAAATTGCTATTTACGACTAGCTAGCCCTATCCTGGCACACCCAGCGCGGAAGGTTATATCGATGGTCAATTTGGTCGCCACAATCGTGGATGAAGATGGAGTCGTTCACGAGCTACCTCACCGCGTACGGATCACCGATCCATAAGCCGGTTCCTGTGGCTCCCGGTGTTGATTTGTCGACTCGGGCTTGACTTCCTGAAGGTGCTCAAGTAGCGAATTAATCAAAACGTCCCCGCTCCGGCGGGGCTTTTTTTGTCTAGAGTGTGTGACAAAAGGAGGGTTGACATCACTGAATCTGCGTTGGCAACACCACTAAGCAGAAACAGACAGACGAGTGTGTAGATGTGTTTCATCCGATTAAGAAAAGGATAGTGGCTCTATTGGGTTAGATGGCCACCCCAGTCGTCAACACAGACATACTGACAAAGCCGAAATGTCCGTCACGATCCGCCTCTTCAAGCTGTCGAAGCCATAGTGCGACATCATCTTCTGACATCCCATTCTTAATTGCGAAAGCAGCAATATTTTTAGAAGTCCAATGAGCAAAGGCATCGTTGTGCATTGTCATATTTAATATTGGTATTGGCATAGAACTAATGCCAGCGAATCCATTGTTTAACAATATTTTCGGCAACTCTAATGGCAGCATCTGATGAGGGCAATGGTCCCGAAACACATGAAGAATTCTGTCGTTAAGAGTGGGGTCGGCTCCGTGAAATCGATGGTGATCCCATAAAATCGAAATGGTACACAGTCGCCCACCCTTTCTTAACACCCGACGGAGTTCAGCAACCACGCCATCGACACCGTCGATGTAATCTAGAACGTTGGTAGATGTAGCGCTATCAAATGTTTCATCATCAAAGGATAGATCAGTTCCTGAGTCTTGCGTAAATTCAACGTTGTCTAGATCAGAGCAATATTCTCTCGCGACTTCAAGCTGTTTCAGACTAGGATCGACTCCCACGACACGACCTTCCGAACCTACCGCAAGTGCGAGAATACGAGCTTGGTATCCACCACCACATCCGAGGTCCAAAATGCTCTGTCCCGATTCGACGCCAAGGGATTCACAAATTAGTTTACGCCTCCCAACACCTTCCTGAGATTGAGCCACTTTGCGTTGTAACTCTCCTAGGTTTTGGTCAAAGTCCATAGTTTTATCTCTTATTTGTAGATATATTTCATCCCGTTATCTTATTCCTGTTTGGCAGAACCATCCAGAAGCGTGTGAGTATGCGAGAGTGATATTCCTCAGAGCTCCCTCCGCTGTGTGGAGACAATATATCTAATTGAAGAAAAACCAATGGGGGTGGATACCCAAGTTGGTGTGCTGAAAATCCAAGGTTATCGACCGCATGATGCAGGTGATCTGGTGCGAAATGGG
>CAJWJL010000245.1:0-2661 GCA_913042135.1 uncultured Chloroflexota bacterium
CAGGCGACAAAGCTTTTTGGGGCTCGAACTTTCCTGATGAAATTTTTTTTCTGAGTAGAGTTACACCTTTGGAATCACGCAACTTAGCTTCTTTTGTGATGTTTGTGGTTTTGCCAGTTACAGGCGTTATTTCATCACAGCGAACGACCACTGAGTCATCAACGTTTGAGTGGTACTCCCAATAATTTGTCCCGTCACTTAATGTGTAAATTAGCCCTTTGTATGGTGCGTTCCTAGTGTCGTAGTACGTTGCCGATTCCGGGCAGCCTAGAGACTCATTACCCCATTCTGACGCCCAGACAGATGACACGAATTGCTTACCGAAATCTATTCCATGCACTTCAAATAAGCGCACCATTTCTTGCACATGAGAATCTGGTGGTCGTGGCGTTGGTGTTGGCGTCGGTGTTGGCGTTGGTGTCGGTGTCGGAGTTGGTGGCAGCGGAGTTGGTGTAGGCCCCGGAGTGCTAGTTGGCGGTGGAACTGGCGTGACTGTAGGGCGAGCAGTAGCTTTTGGTTGTGCTTGCGGAGTCTCGTGCTCATCGTTTTTTACATTCGATTCTGTTTCTGACATCGAGCATGAGACGGCCCACAACGAAATTGCAAGAATTGAAATAGCGGTCAGGTAGATCCGAATTGAACTGCTCAAGAACTTACTCTCATCTATAGGTGTAAAAATTTTCACCGAGATGGTCGGGAGCGTGACCATATCTGAAAAACGCCACAGTTTTTTAGATTCCTATACAACTGTACAAATTGTTTGAACAAGTAGCTTTATAAAAATACTAGGCTGCATTAATTTTTTTCACTGCATTAAGCCGTATATATCCTGTTTAGCCCGCAAGAATCGTAGAGGAAAAGTAGAGCTTTTCTTACGTAAATGGGATTGTATTTGTCGAGAGGGTTCTAAAGGATTTGAATCCGACACTTATTTTACTGAATTCGATAGATCTTCATTGAATAAAGTGATGGTGTAAAACGATAATTTAACGATACTTCTTTTTATACGAACAAAATAATTTGTACTGACATGGTAATTTGGGTTTCTGTAAGTTGAGAATAAAATTATGCTATACCATCACTAAATTCATTTAGTGAAAGCTGTTGTATACGGGTTATAATTGTGTATCATCTATGTCAGGATTTCTATATACGAAAAAAAATACATGTACAGACGCTTACCCGGCGGCAAGTCTTTACTGTTTAGATATATTGGAGAGAAATTAACATGTGGAATCGAATGATTCTCACCATGAGAATGTTGTGTGTCGTCGTTATGGTTATGTTGATAGCCTTGCTTTCGGTTTCTTGTACATCCGATCCAGAAATCATTGAAGTGACACGTATCGTGGAAAATGTGGTTGAGGTTGTAAAAGAAGTTGAAGTAATCAAAGAGATCCCTGTGGCGTCTGATGCGAATGGTCACCATCAGGTTGATGCAAAACCACTAGTAATATATTCAGGGCGTAGTGAATCACTGGTTGACCCATTGATTGAAGATTTTTCCGAATTAACCGGTATTGAAGTTCAGGTTAACTATGCCAAAACAGGTCCTCTTGCAGCCACTCTTCTTGAAGAAGGTGACAAAACCCCAGCAGATATATTCTTTGCACAAGATCCGGGTGGACTTGGTGCAGTAGACGCCTTATTAACTGAATTACCTAATGACCTATTAATTGCTGTGCCTGAATGGGCGCGTGATCCGGAAAATAAGTGGGTTGGAACCTCAGGTCGAGCCCGTGTAATTGTTTACAACACAGAGGAGTTGACTGAAGCAGACCTTCCAGATTCTATTGAAGATTTTGTCAAGCCTGAATGGAAAGGTCGTATAGGCTGGCCCCCAACGAACAGTTCTTTGCATGCCATGATCACAGGTATGCGGCAAGAATGGGGTGAAGAACGGACTCGTACTTGGTTGGAAGGTATCGTCGCAAATGAGCCAAAGATTTACGAGAAAAATACTCCGACCGTCAAGGCAGCTGGAGCGGGTGAAATTTCCGTTGGTTTTGTAAATCACTACTATCTTCATCGCTTTATTGCTGAAGAAGGGGAATCATTTGCTGCCCGCAACTATTACACGCGAGCTGCCGACCCTGGTTCTGTCGTTTTAGTAGCTGGGGTAGGCATGCTTGAAGCTTCTGACAACAAAGATGCGGCTGCACAATTTATCAAGTTTTTGCTCAGTGCATCCGGGCAGCAGTTTTTTGCCGCTAAAACATATGAATTTCCTTTGAATGACAAGGCTAAGCCGAACAATTTGCTGCCATCTCTGGAGGGAATTACTAAGCCAAGCATTGATTTGGGTGACTTAACCGATCTTCAAGGGACACAAGATCTCCTTAGAGAGGTTGGTGCTTTGCCTTGATGAGGCTGGCCATTTTTGACTGCAGATAATTAGTGATTCCATCGCAGAAATCACATACTTTCGAAGAAGATTAACATTCATCGCTGAATAGCAGGAAGTTGGTGGGTTGAATTTCCTCGGTGTTATATCGACCGGGTGGAAATCCTCGGGAACGCAACGACCGCCGACCTTATTAATAACGTCGGCGGTCGTTGTCGCGCTTGCATCATTGCTTCCTGTGGCCTACTTGATCGCCCGTTCGGCAGAAGCTGGATCTGGCTTACTGGATATTGTCTTGGAGGCAAATGTGCTTCCGG
>CAJWJL010000246.1:0-2578 GCA_913042135.1 uncultured Chloroflexota bacterium
GCTCAGGATCGATTATTTCAGATGGATCATGACAGGATGAGATGTCTTGGTAGGTCTGCAGAACATCTGGGTGCTATTGGACTTGCGCAAGATAAACTCATGCGTTGCCGTTCGCTCGAAGTTGTTTCAAAGCGCGATCTTGAAGTCTCGTCTAGCGAAGTGCGGTCGATGATTTCTGCTTACGCCCGAGGCGTCAATGCATTTATAGAGTCCGATGCACCGCTGCCAGTAGAGTACAAATTAACAGAGACCAAACCTGAAAAATGGGAAGATTGGCACTCTGTTCTTGTTTATAAAGTTCGCAATACCGCCGAAGGCTCATTCCAAGCTAAGTTATGGCTTGCGAAATTAGCTAATGAGATTGGTCCTGAGGGCGTGGCCAGGATATCTACAGGTAGCCAGCCAGAAGCATTGATGACAGTACCACCTGGTGCGGAATACTCGGGTCCGGCGCTAAACGCTATCCAAGAACTTACCAAGGTTGTCAATGTTACAGCGTCGCTTCTGGAAACAGATGGTGGTTCAAATGGATGGGCTATTTCGGGGGATCGCACCGTGTCCGGAGTGCCGTTGGTAGCTGGTGACTCTCACCGCGGGCTGGAAGTTCCTAACGTTTACTATCAGGTTCATCTCAAAGGTCCTAGTTTCCAGATCCTCGGATATTCCATACCTGGAGTACCAATGGCGATGCATTTTGCTCATAACGATTATGTTGGATGGGGAATGACGCACGGAGGTGCTGACACACAAGATCTGTTTGTGGAACAACTTCGTTATTCTTCAGGACGGGTCGAATACTTTTATAAAGGTGAGTGGCTCGAAGCGGCAACGAATATTGAGAAGATATGCGTACGCAATGGGGAATCTGAAGAAGTTACAGTAATCGAAACTCGTCATGGTCCTATCATCGCAGGATCACTCGACTCCGGATGGGGGCTGGCCATTTCAGATCCAGGGTCTGGTGCAGGAACTGAGTGGCTTGACGCTGCTTATAGTGCCATGAAGGCTCGGTCTGCTGACGAACTTGAAAAAGCGTTTGAGACCTGGACTGATCGTGTGAACAACTACCCGTATGCGGATGTATATGGCAATTTTGGTTATCTGTTTAAAGGTCGAGTGCCGTCTCGTTCTGAAGTTAATGGTTGGGGCCCTGTTCCAGGTTGGACGGGGGAGCATGAGTGGGATGGATTTATTCCAAGTTCGGAATTACCGAGATCAAAGAATCCTGATTCAGGCTGGGTGGTTACATGCAATCAACGGGTGGTTGGTCATGATTATCAACACTACCTTACACACATGTATGGGACCGATTATCGGGCACGGCGGGTTAAGGATCGTATCGGGCAAATATCACGTAGAAAGGCAACGGTTGCAGACATGTCGGCGATTCATGCTGACACAACTTCTATCCCTGCTGTTGCTTTGTCCGCGATCATCACGAAATTGCCTCAATTAGACGGGTTATATCTTCGTGCCGCACGGGTTGTAAAAGGTTGGGATCACGATCTTAAGGAAGATTCGGTAGCAGCAGCGATTTACGAGGCCTCTTCCAGAGAGATCAGTAAACTATTGGCGACCCGTGCTTACGGTGCATTATCTAGCGGCATAACGGGTGAAGCGGGTGACGCCGGGGCTGAAGATCATCTTCGGCGACAACTTAAACCAGATTTTATCCACAGGCTTAATGATGGTTCACTATCAGATGCGGGCTATGGGTTTGAAACGGAGGATTTGGTTGAAGAAGGATTTAAGGCTGGCGTGGACTATTTAGTCACACGATATGGTGGCGATATGAAAAAATGGCGGTGGGGTGAAATGCATCAAACAGATCATATTCACCCGCTCGCAAGATCTTTTCCAGAATCGGCTGACAAATTGAATCCGCCGAGGGTCGCGGCGCCGGGGGATTCTGATGTGCCATTCGCCAGTGGGAGTCCTACAACTGCGGAATTTTCGATCAAAACAGGTCCTATAAATAGATATATACATGATCCTTCAAACTGGAGTAACGGTCGTTGGATTGTACCCCTTGGATCATCGGGGCATCCTGCCAGTCTACATTTCTCAGATCAACAAGGGATGTGGGCTAAAGTTGAAACCATTCCGCAATTATGGGACTGGGATGTGATAGCTGGGGATGCAGAATCTATTCAACGACTGACTGCCAGTTAAATTTCTCGACTTTATTTTTAAATGGGTGTGGTATTTCGTGTCGTGTTTGGCTTGTTTGAAGGACTTTTTATTAGCCTTTGATTTAGTGCCATCGACGTTCGTCTTCTACAGTCCGAATATCTCGAGGGGGGAATGGCGCGTATGGGTAATCTGCAAGCTTTGTTTCGTCAATCTCTATCCCAAGTCCCGGCTCGGCCGGCAATTCTATGTAACTGTTATTTGGCTCAAGATAGCCCTTGGTTATGTTTCGACAAACATCTTCGACATTTACGAAATATTCGTATATGAGAAAATTGGGGATGGTTGCCGAGGCGTGCACCGCCGCAGCGCAACCGACAGAAGTGGAGTTATAACCGTGGGGTGAAACGGCTATATAGTGAGGCTGAGCCATGGCGGCGATTTGTGT
>CAJWJL010000247.1:0-2395 GCA_913042135.1 uncultured Chloroflexota bacterium
CTCTCACGGAAAGTGAATCGGCAAAATCAAACAGCGACTCACCTTTTTCGGAGTCGAGCTTTTGAGAGTTGAGATAAACAGGACTCAAATCAATATCGCCTCGGGGTCTAAAAGCACACTTACTCTAATGTGCACCTCCCCACAATTTCACGCCAACAGGTTAACGCGGGTTAAGTTCCAGTTGAAGATTACTTGTCCCAGGCATCCCTATAATCAATCAAATCGCTGCCGGCGCAGGCAGGTAGAGCAGTAGGATCGCTCGTAAAAAATTGGTTACGACACCCAAACTTCGCCGTACAACGACTATCAGCTTTCTTGTAAGGGCAACGAGTCTGCATTACTTCATCAGCGGTTACCGCGATATCTTTATAAATGTTGTAAAGACGATCCAGACTAACCCGAGCCCGATCGGCATCCACTGCAAGATCCTCTTTTCGAACTGGCTTTTCATCCATGAGATATCCAGACTCTACCAATGCCCATGATTAACCGGACTTTAGTTCTTCTAAGAGCACAATCAACTCTTTAGCTTTATCAACAGCTTCCACAGCATTATCACCGTAAGCATCCGCACCCATTTCATCGGCGAAATCCTGCGTTACAGGTGCTCCACCAACCATAATTCTGACTTCATCACGCATACCCATGTCTTCAAAGGTTGCAATTGTACGACCCATATTAGGCATCGTAGTCGTGAGGAGTGCGGACATTCCCACTACATGAGCCTCATGCTCCTCGACTGCATCTATAAAGTCCTCAGGAGACGAATCGACCCCTATATCGTGAACTATAAATCCTGCTCCACGAAGCATCATGATACAAAGATTTTTTCCAATGTCATGCAGGTCTCCTTTAACAGTTCCCATGATGACGATCCCTGCGGGTTTTGCTCCTGAAGCTGACAATATAGGCTCGATATGAGCCATTCCAGCTTTCATCGCCCGCGCGGCAACCAGAACCTCTGGTACAAAAATCAGGTTATCTCGAAATTTCACACCAACAATTGCCATACCATTGAGTAAACCATCATCAAGAAGTTGATTGGCTGAAAAACCATCTTGCAAAGCTTGTTGAGTGATTCGGTCTACTTCGGTGTTATTTCCGACAATTAGCTCGTACGCCATCTCCTGCATAATCGGCGCAGTAGGTTCAATAGCTTCGTAAATGTGCTTATGTTCGCCCGGGTTCGTTACGTATTCTAGTTCTCGTGCCAGGCCATCGTGAGTGATAGGCATAATTATCTCGAGTTGTACTTTTCAGCTTGTAGCGAATCGGTCAGAGCCGACTATTCATTGTCTCATCAGATCCAAAGAAAATGAATCGGAATTTGTTCATCTATTCATCTATATATAAAACTCTTAATTGTCACCACGTTCGGCTACCCAATCTTCAACAGCAAGTGGAATCTCAAGCAGATTCTCGAGCTTGGTCTTCAAAGGGATAGCACATTCGGGTGCGATGAGCTGGACCCCAGCATCAAGTGCAGCGTTTACTTCGGCTCTCACTTCTGCGGGTCCTCGGGCATAAAGAGTAGTAGGGTTGTTGATATTGCCAACCAATCGTATCTTGCCATTGACAGCTGCCATTGCTTCAACGGGATCGTTCTTGGAATCAAAATGGAAGGCCGCCATTCCCGTCTCGGCGATATATGGCATGCGGTCAACGGTTGATCCACATATATGAAGCATGATCGGTACCGAAAGTTCTTCCTCAAGTTCTTGATGCATTTCAAGTAGAAAACGCTTGTAGTACTCGCCACTGACGAGATCACCGGTGGCATGATCTGGCACGGTCAACACGTCGGCTCCTGCATCAATCTGGGCCTGACCATATATTATTGTGGCTTCTTTCAACGCATGAAGGGCCTTCATAGTTTCATCAGGATCGTCGACAGTCCCTAATAAAAATGGTTCGACACCAAACACGTGGTAAGCCAACGTCCAAGGTCCCATTGTCTTTCCAACAACGGCCACTTCGTCCCCGTACTCATGTTTGAGTATGCTGATCGAATCAGTGATCGCCTTGGTATCTTGATGTTCAAGAAAGTTTGAGGGAATCTTTACGTCAGATGAACTTTTCCAAATAGGATTGGACATTCTTACAGTGGGCCAGTTGTCTTTTTGTTCCCATTGCATGTCGCAACCAAGGGCAGAAGATTCTTGAATTATTGAGAAGTATGGTGAAATCGCATCAAAACCAAGTTCTGTGTATCCGGTTGCAGCCAATCGTGCATTAAGTTCACCGTTGCGGTGCGCATCTGGAAATGAGGCGCCGACGAGATCCATCAGTTCGACGGTCGCAACATTAGTTGGATTGCAAACTGGTGGCCGGTCAACAGTTTCTCCTGCCAGTGCAGACATAACCCGTTGGCGTGAGGTCATTTTTTCAAGTGTAG
>CAJWJL010000248.1:0-2370 GCA_913042135.1 uncultured Chloroflexota bacterium
TTAAAAGCGCTTTATTAGGTCGCGAAGTAGATCAGTTGCTCGAAATTTCTGAAGGGGTTGTAACCGGAGCTGGCCCAGGTATGGATCGCTGGTACCGGCGAAACGGCTGGATGACTATATTGGCTTTCGACTTGGTAGGCAAGGTTCAAGGAGTGTCGGCTATAGACCTTCTGGGAGGCCCAAAACACGATTTAGTTCCGGCATATGACACGACTCTTTATTTTCAGGATTTCCTGAACCCGGCAAAAGGTGCAGGACAGGTTGCGGATGAGGCATATCAGGCGATAACCGATGGCTGGCGGGCGGTGAAACTGAAAATAGGAAGGGGTGGGCGGTGGATGTTGCCCGAGGCAGGAATGCAGCGAGATATTGACGTTGTGCTTGGCGTTCGTGAAGCGGTCGGCTCTGATGTGAAAATTTATCTAGATGCTAACTTCGGATATGACAACCGTTTCGATTTGCTTGATCGATTTATAAAGGAAGTCACTCCGGCAGATATTTTTTGGTTTGAGGAGATGATTACTCACAGCATCGACGGTTACAAACAGATGCGCGAAATTCTTTCCAAGTATGGCTCAGCGGCGTTGTTAACTTGTGGAGAAGTGGATCATGATCCCATCTCAGAAATTTTCCAAGATTTGATTGTTGGAGGTTTGATTGACGGTTATCAACCGGATATTGTCGGGCACGGCTATTTGGGTTGGATGGATGTAGAGCGTCAACTCGCAGGCAGTGGTGTCAGAACGATTCCTCATAACTTTGGAAATGGATCTTTTGGCACTTATGCGAGCATCATCTGGGGTGCCGCTTCCGAGACGTATGTTTCGTTAGAGGATGAACGTGCGATTCCTTGTTATCTGACTGCGCTGCCTGAGTTTACTAACGGTGCTTACACTCTTCCAAATGGACCGGGTTTGGGCGTGGATATTGATTATTCCAGTTACGCTCTCTATGCCAAGCACGAAAACAGGATGGTGGTTTAACTATGTCGAATCGAACTCTCGATGGCCACGTCATAAATAAGGTGACTGTTACACCTGTTGAAACCTATTTTGGTTCACCTGGCAGAGGGAGGATCGTTGGGCGGAATGCCAAGAGTGAGAATTACGGACATAATCAGCGCGAATGGTTGCTTCAAATAATGACTGATTCAGGTTTGAGGGGTCTGAGTAATGCTCGGCCTGGGATGAATGGAGGCGGAATAGTTGACCTATATAACGATTTTCAGGATTTGATTGGACAACCATTATCTGCGTTCTTTACGGTTTCGGATGGGCGAGTGATAAGCATTAACCCTAGGTGGTCGGATCTGATAGATCGTTACGGTTTTCTGGATGTTGCCCTTTTCGATTTGATTGGGCGGGCTCTGGAAAAACCTGCCTACAGTCTGATCGGTGACAAAGTACATGGCCAAATTGAAAGCTATGATTCCACTTTATATTTTCAAGATTTAGTAACCCCATCCGAAGGTGCCAATGCTGTGGCGATTGAGGCTATGGAAGCTGTTGCAAAAGGTTGGCGTGCTTTGAAGCTTAAGCTGGGCCGGCCGGGAAAATGGTTTGAGCCACGTGCTGGCACCTACCGAGACATTGAAGTGGTTGAAACTGTTCGTAGTGCTGTAGGTGATGACATAAAAATTCTCGTCGATGCAAATAATGGTTACGATGGCCGACTTGATCTTCTTCAAGAGTTTGTAATCGGAATTAGTGATCTTGATGTCATGTGGATGGAAGAGATGGTCACTGAGAATCTTGCAGACTATCGACAGCTAAGGGACTGGCGAGATAAATACACTCCCCAGACGATGATTGTCGATGGTGAAGGCCATAAGGGACGCCAGACGATTTATTGGCAATTGATGGAACAGGGACTACTCGATGCCATCCAGCCCGACATGCTTCACATGGGGTTCTGGCACTATCATATTCTCGCTCGAGATATTGAGCAGTCGGGTAACAATACGCTTGTAGCTCCTCATAACTACAATGCTGGGTATCTTGGTTTGAGAGCCGATATTCAATTCGGGGCAGCAACATCGCGATTCGTAATTGCTGAAGATTCGACGTTGGATTTTGAGTTGTACGAGGGGACGGAATACGTCTTTAAAGACGGGGTATACGCTGTACCTGATTCGCCAGGATTAGCGGTGACTATTGATCAGGAACTGTACGAGCGTGTTTATAAAAAACATGAAATGGCAATTATTTAAACGGGCTAACTAATCTAGGAAATTTACTGATGCTCAAAGTACTAATAACAGGTATTACAGGTCGAGTCGGCGCAAATATAGCCCTGAATTTTTTGAGCCGTGGACATGCTGTCACAGGGCTAGTATGGCCAGGGGACAGACAAATAGAGAAAATGAAAGCT
>CAJWJL010000249.1:0-2303 GCA_913042135.1 uncultured Chloroflexota bacterium
GTGTCTGGAGGAACCAGTGTAGTTGAGTCATACTCCTCGATTATTAAAGGGCCAGGAGTGACTGAGCTGGTCAGCCCTCCTCGACCGATCACTGGCGTCAGCATCCATCCGTGCTGTTTACCGAAATAGGCGTTCCTGGGTGGTTTTTTATCTTCTGTTTCATTCACTGACTTGGGTACTATTCTGTCTGAATCGATCCTGTAAGTGGATCTGATTGTGACAAGATCGACTGGTTCATCCGATGCCCGTCGTCCGTATGTTCGTTCGTGTTCGATGTGGAATCTTTCGACGATGAAATTGGCCAGATCATCATCCGGTCTGGCGTTCGCATTTACAGTCAGTTCATATGCCTGACCCCGATATCGCAGATCGGCTGTTCTTGACCAGGAGCCAATTACATCTTTGCCCAGGTCTTCGGTTCTTAGCCTTTCGATTGATGACGACTCAAGTTCATTAAAGGCGTTGATAATTTTGTCCCCACCTTCGCTCATGGGATCAGTGATCATTGTTCTCGAGAAGCCGTATTCAGGTAATGCTTCTAGTAGTCCGAGTGCCGAGAATACGCCGGGAGACGCGGGGACGATGATTTGTCTAATACCGAGCGACCGGGCCATTTCGGCTGCGTGAAGTGGGCCACTGCCGCCGAACGCCATCAATGTGAACTCTCTCGGGTCGCGCCCCCTGTATGTTGTTACTGACTTGATCGCTCTGATCATCGTAGTGTTTGCTACAGCGTAAACCCCGTAAGCTGCATCATTTGTTTCCAGTTCAAGATGCTCCGCTGCCGAGCGGTTGAGAGCTACTTTCGCTGCTTCGGAATTAACACTGACTGTTCCGCCGGCTATTGATGTTGGATTAATGTACCCAAGCACCACGTTAGCGTCGGTGACTGTCGCCTCTGTTCCACCCTGGCTATAGCAAGCCGGTCCTGGTTTTGCTCCCGCTGATTGAGGTCCTACTCTCAAAGACCCTCCGGGATCGACCCGCACGATACTACCTCCCCCTGCCCCTACCTCAGCAATATCAATTACGGGCAGTTTTAGAGCGTGGCCCCGTCCTTTGACCAGGCGGTTAGAAAGCTGAATGCCTGCACCGACTTCATATTCAGTTGTCAGGCTGGGCTTGCCCTGTTCAATCAAAGATGCCTTGGCCGTTGTACCGCCCATGTCAAACGTGATCACGTCCTTCAGCCCAATTCTGTCTGCAAGGCGGATGGCTTCAACTACGCCGGCCGCAGGGCCTGATTCGATGATCCGTGCTGGAGAACGACGGGCCGCAGCATAGGACATAACACCACCATTCGATTGCATGATCGAAATTGGCACCGCCATGTTTGCATGGTCAAGGCGTTTTTGCATTGACTTCAAGTAACTGTCGACAATCGGACCAATGTAAGAATTGATTACCGTTGTACTTGTGCGCTCGTATTCTCTAATTTCTGGTAGTACGTCGATTGATCCGCTTACATATAAATTCGGAAAGCGATTCTTTACCGCTTCAACAACTTTGCGTTCATGTATCGGATTAGCGTATGAGTGAAGGAGACATATAGCGATGGCTTCAGGTTGCAGCTGTTCCAGTTTCTCCAGCACGGAGTCTACCGAGACATCATCGAGAGGTTGCCTGACCGAACCGTTCGGCATGATTCGCTCGATTACTTCGAATCTGTGTCGACGCTGTACCAGTGGTTTGGGTGGTGTGTAGTCCAGTGAAAACAGATCTGGGAATCGCAATCGACGAAATTCCAACACGTCTCTGAACCCTCTGGTGGTCACCAGTGCAGTTCGTGCTCCCTGGTTCTGGAGGATAGCGTTTGTAGCAACGGTTGTTCCGTGAATAATTTCGGAGATCAGATCGGAGTTGAGTTGGTTACCTGAAAGAAACGCATCGAGACCTTCCACGATACCTCGTGAGAAATCTTCCACAGTGCTCGGCACTTTTTGCACAGAGTAGTTACCATCAGATCTCAACATAACGAGGTCGGTAAACGTTCCACCAATATCCGCCCCCACTCTTATTTGGTTTTTTGTGGTGGACTTACGTGATTTCAATTCAATAAATCCTCATTATCGATTTGAGAGTGCATGATTGAATAGGCACATTGATCGATAGAATCTAGAGCTAAGTGCTATCGGAACTTCCCTCGACCGGCGACTTCGATCACATCTTCAAGGATTCCATTTCTAACGCAAAAATAGTGATCATGGATGTTGATTGTTGTGCCTGCGTGACTGGGAAGCAGGTGTACAACATCGCCATGTTTTAGTTTTTGGGCGGATCCTGTTAAAGAAAGTGTGCCGTGT
>CAJWJL010000250.1:0-2217 GCA_913042135.1 uncultured Chloroflexota bacterium
TCGCCTTCCCCATGTATCAAGAGCTTGGTTCCATGTTCGATTCCTGCTGGGATTTGAACTTCTATCTTGCGTGATTTTCGTTCTTTGCCACGACCAGAACATTTTTTGCAGGCGGTTTGTACGGTCTGTTTCTCGCCCTGACATGTAGGGCAAGTGGTCACCTGTTCGAACTGCCCAAAGAATGTTCGCTGAGTGCGACGAACCTTGCCCTCTCCATGGCAACCAGGACATTCGATAACCTCAGTGCCCGGTTCGGCTTTATTTCCGTCACATCGTTCACAAGGTTCCATTCGATTTATTTTAAGTTCTTTTGGCACTCCAAATGCAGCGTCTCGGAAAGAAACATTGATTTGAAATTCTAGATCGGCTCCTCTGTTAGGAGTTTGTCGGCTTGAGCCACCGAAAAAGGAGTCAAATATGTCTCCAAAACCGCCAAATCCCTCGAATCCATCAAAGCCTCGACCCTGCTGGCCGTTGACACCTGCGTGACCGAACTGGTCATATTGCGCTTTGCGTTGCGGGTCACTTAGAACCTGATACGCCTCGTTTACTTCTTTGAATCGTTCGCCCGCGTCAGATTCTTTATTACGATCTGGGTGAAATTTTAGTGCCTGTTTTCGAAATGCCTTTTTGAGATTTTCTTGTGTCGCATCACGTGTGACGCCAAGAACCTCATAATAATCACGTTTACTGGTTGTCATAGGAACAGTGGTAACTTAGTCGCTAATAAGGGTTTCGTTTTAATTTACGGCTTTGAATTCATCTTCAATACTTAATTGTAGCCTTGATATGCCTCAAAACCGAGCGAATATTGGAATCTAAACTAACTCAAATAGTTATGGCAAACTGACGATGAGTACTAGCCGTATACCATCATGGTTATTTCATTCAGCTGTTGCGCGACATAACTTACAGATGGAATCGCTGCGCCATATCTCATTCGAGTCGGAGCGACTACTCCAATAATGCCTTCGGCTGTATTTGAAGTACCGTATCGACTGAAGACGACGGAAAATTTTTTTAGTGTCTGCTCTGTATTTTCCTCACCAATTACAACACTAGCGGTGCCATGTTCATCGGTATATTCATCCAATGTCGATATGGCGAAAGGATCTTCGATAATCCAAGTAGCGCCTTGGGCCATAATTGGGTTAGCAATCATTTCGGGCTGTCGGAATAGCTTACCGATACCACTGAATCGTTTTTCTGTAGGAGAGCCATTATTGTGTCGCTTCAAAGCCTTTATAGCTGAATCGAAAGCTAGTCTTTCCAAACCTGTTTCAACGTGTGACACTCGGGATTGCAGACTGTTCACGGGGACATCGACTATCGCTTCACTTAATCGATTACGCGCATGCTCAATGTCAGAGTTAGTAAGAGGCGACTCAAGCTTGATGATCTGCTTGTAAATACTTGCTTCTTGCAATACTAAGATTACTACTAATAACATTTCCTTAAGGCGTAGTAGCTCAACACTTTTAACTGGTGCTGGAGCCGATTGTGGGACTGTGGTGAAAGCAAGAGTTCCCGTCAAGCCAGCCAAGATTTCAGAGGAAGAGTTTACCCATTCTTCTACGTATGTTTGGACGGTGTGGAGTTCCTCATCTATGCGTGCTGCCGTGGTCGGATGCAGCGTTGCCTCTGGATCCAGAGATGCTACGAACTGACGATAGCCACGGTCGGACGGCACCCCGCCCGCCGAAACATGTGGGCGGTGTATGAATCCATCCTCTTCTAGCGCAACCATTTCGTTGCGTATTGTCGCTGGGCTGGCTTTGAGATTCTTTGAACGAGCGACTGTGCTTGAAGCGACAGGAGACGCCGTCTGAACATGTTCCGAGACGATAAATTTTAGGATTTCTCTTTTTCGATATGACAGAGCCGGCATATTTATTCTTGTCGAATCCAATACACGGTAAGTGATAGGTTCTCGTGAACCTAGCATGCATTTTTCCCGAGTGTCAATGGCAAATCTATCTTTGCCGGATGAATGAACCTGATTCTCCTCCTCAGGAGTTTAATCAGGTTCGAGAAGATTTACTGTTTACTTCATACCGTTCAGGTAGATCACAGGCGATAGGTAATGGATTTATCGTCATCTTATGGGTCGATTTTTTTGTTTTTGTTTAGCCAGCCTATTCACGAGCCAGTGCCGCTCGTATCTCTATGGTTGTTGGGGTATTCGTAGAGATTCCAAAAAATGGTCAGATGCTCTAC
>CAJWJL010000251.1:0-2132 GCA_913042135.1 uncultured Chloroflexota bacterium
CGGTTATTTTTCTGGGAGCACTCTATTGGAACTCAGGGTAAATCGCGCCAAACAGAAACTCGCTAACGGTGAAATCGTCACCATCGTAAGTGGAATTACTCATCCCGATGATATAGATGCCGTAGGGCCATTGGGATTTGATGGGATATGGCTAGAAGGGGAACACGGAGCGACGGATGCCTCCGACCTAGGAAATCTAACCAGGGCATGTGATATCTGGGGAATGACTTCGGTTGCTCGAATCAATGTGAACGAGCAGGGACTTATATACCGTACCCTCGACCGTGGAGCCCAAGCTATTGTCGTACCGCATGTGAACAACGCCGCTGAAGCTCGAAACGTAGTAGAAGGTGGCAAATTCACACCCAAGGGCAAGCGAGGAATGTTCACCAGTCGACAAGGTTTGGGCGTCTCAAATTATTTTGATAACGCCAATGACCAATCCATGTTGATCGTTCTCATAGAGGACATCATCGCATGGGAAAACCTAGACGAAATCATAGCGGTTGAAGATATAGACGTTTTCTTCGTTGCGCCTTCTGATTTTGCATCATCGATGGGGCATATGGGCGATATTCAACACCCTGATGTACAAGAGAAAATCAACGACTCGATTTCACGAATTATCGCCGGAGGTCGTAATGCTGGCGCTCTCGCCACAAACGAGAATGTCGCCAGTTACACTGAAATGGGAGTCAGGTTCTTTATGACAGGCGCCGGCCCTTGGATCGCTAACGGTTTTAATGAATTCGTTGCAAACGCAAACGCTGCCAAATAGCCAAGACAAGATTTAACGAATTGAACACATTGATGTCAAAACGACTTATGGTGGTTGCTTTAATGTCCACCCTATCAATCCTGTCTGCATGTCAGGCCGCCGGAAAGAATCCCGACAACGTCAAAATTCCAATTATTCAGCCAACTGCTGATACCTCTTTATGCCTTAACAAAGCGTATCCGCAAGAAGCCCCAAGATTCGAGGATGTTTCCGCTGATCAACTTGACGGTGAAGCAGATGGAATAAAAATTTACGATCGAATAGCAGGAAGCGGTACACCCCCAACAATCGAAGATATGGTTACGGTCAATTACACGGGCTGGCTTGATGATGGATGTGTATTTGACTCTTCTTATTCGCGCGGCACAACCACCGACCTCATCCTCGTATCCGTGATACAAGGATGGAGAGAAGCAATGCTAACTATGTCCCCTGGAACAATAAGGCGTGTGGAAATCCCGGCTCCTCTTGCATACAAAGAAATCGGATCACCACCAATGATCCCACCCAACGCCACACTAACTTATGAAATTGAACTGGTCAGTGTCCTGACGCCCGCACAGGCAATTGCCACGGCTACAGTCATTGCTGCCAATGCGACGGCTACTCCAGTTCCTACTACAACACCAGGGGGAGGATCCATAGTGTCTGATTGTGATAATTCTGATTACCCTGAAACGGCTCCGCAGTTCGAAGATGTGACCGAAGATCAATACACAACCGAGGCATCGGGTATTCGTGTGTTCGACATAAAATCAGGTGATGGTAAAACCCCAGATCAAAATAACCGAGTTGATGTCCATTACACAGGATGGCTCGCATCTGACGGCTGCGTATTTGATTCTTCGTATGCAAGAGGTCAGTCAATCTCATTCCCCGTCGGCGGAGTTATTCCAGGCTTCCGAGACGCAATACTGGGTATGAAAGTCGGAGGACAACGACGCGTGTACATACCTTCCGATCAAGGATATGGCCCACAGGGTGCGGGTGCAGCGATTCCACCAAATGCGGACCTAGTTTTCGATATCGTCCTAGAAGACGTTCGATAAAACAACACAAGGATTCATCACGTATCACTCACTGGGCGTTTATGTGTTGTGATAATTGCAACAGAAAATGGATCCTGATGCACAGCAACAACAAAACCACACTACGTAAGAACACGAAAAGCCTGATGAAATGAAAATTAACAAGGTTGAAACCATTTACGTTGACGAATTCTGGCAAATGTGCTGGATACGTATTCACACTGACTCTGGAGAGATCGGACTAGGCGAAACATGGTATTTACCAAGGTCAGTCGCCGCCGTGGTCCACGAAATCTTCGGCCCCACTTTAATTGACCGAGATCCCA
>CAJWJL010000252.1:0-2058 GCA_913042135.1 uncultured Chloroflexota bacterium
GACCGTCATACATACCCGCATTAGCTACTTCCATACCTGTCAACTGACAAATAATAGTCTGGAATTCAAACCCAACCTGAAGTGTGCCCTGAGCAGCTTCTGGCTGGTAGGGGGTATATCCAGTTACAAATTCACCGCGCTGAAGTATCGAACGAACTACGGAAGGTATGTAGTGGCTATAGGCGCCAGCCCCAAGAAATGACACGTAACCACTAGAAGGCGACGCGTTTTCAGCAGCAAAACCACTAATTCTTGACGCAAGTTCCTGTTCGCTAAGTCCTGAAGTAAGATCCATCCGCGGATGTCGATGTGCAAATGGTATATCCGTTAACAAATCGTCGAAAGAATCAACGCCAATCACCCTAAGCATCTCTGCACGTTCAAAATCTGTAGACGGAATATAAGGATGATTTATCGAGGGGTTAGAAGGCAATGCCATGGTGAAGAGATCGTTACTCCAAGATCGATTCATATGTTGCAGCATCCATCAAGTCATCAAGCTTCGATGAATCAGAAAGTTGAACTTTTATCAACCACCCGGCACCGTAAGGTTCAACATTAACTACCTCCGGATTATCGACTAACTTATGGTTAATCTCGACAATTTTGCCTTCCACCGGACAAAAAAGATCGCTTACCGCTTTTACCGATTCGATTTCACCGAACTTGGCAAACTGCTCAACTTCCGATCCGACCTCAGGAAGATCAACGTATACGACATCTCCGAGAGATTCCTGCGCAAATAAGGTAACACCTACCTCGGCGATGGAGCCGTTAATGCGCACCCACTCATGCTCTTTTGAGTATTTCAGATCCTCTGGATACATCTATGTTCTATCTCCACAACAAATAACAAAAAGGCTAAATCGAATAATTAAAACGGTTTGTAAAATGGCAATTTCACAATTTCAGCTTCAACCAGTCTACCTCTAACATCAATAACGATTTGGTTCCCTACTTCAGAGTATTTTCGCTCAACGTAGCCCATGCCAATACCGCCGTCAACGGTTGGTGAATAAGTACCTGAAGTCACAGTACCGATAGGACTAGAAGTATTTTCGCCGGATAAGTAAGAAAGAATTCTAAGGCCAGGTCTTGGAATACCTCGTCCAGTCATTTTAAAACCTACCAATAGACGACGAGGATCTGTAGCCGATATCTGGACTAATGCATCACCGGCTACATAATCAGATGCTTCTGTATATACAAACCGACCAAACCCCGCCTCGTACGGATTCGTACATACTGAAATATCGTTGCCATGTAACGGCAACCCTGCTTCCAGCCTCAAGACATCGCGAGACCCAAGCCCACATTCAACAGCCCCTGAGCTTTTCAAAAGCAACCATAGATCTGATCCTTGATCTGCTGGAACAATAATTTCGAATCCATCTTCTCCCGTATACCCAGTTCTCGCCAAAGTAGCATCGCAACCATCAAATGAAACGTTCGCAATTCGAAAACGGCCAATCTTTGAAGCAAACCCATCTGTCACTTCATCAACTATGGCTACTGCCTGCGGTCCTTGTATGGCGATCATAGCCGTTTCATTAGTTAGTATCGCCATGTTGCAGTCGGAGTCATCCACGGCTTGAGAGGCTATCCACTCCAGATCTTTATCAGTGTTTCCGGCATTCACTATCAAGAGAAATCTCTCATCCCCAACACGATAAACCATAGCGTCATCGATAATGCCGCCATCTTTATTACAGATAAAATTGTATTTGCTGCGTCCAAACTTCAGCGCCATTAAATCCGCTGACAAAATCGTTCCTAAAAAATATTGGGAACGGGGACCTTCAAATTCTAGCCGTCCCATGTGTGAAACATCAAAAATACCCGCCGAATCACGAACAGCTTTTACTTCAGCAATAATCCCTTTTGGGTATTGAATCGGCATGCTCCAACCACAAAATTCCGTCATTTTTGCATTGGATTTCAAATGTGTTGCGTAAAGTGGTGTTTTTTTTGGAAATTCCGAATCGTCGGTCAACATCTATTCCATTCACCTAAGAAATTCAATTAACAATATTTTGTCGAGTCATCACAAAACAGTTG